>NZ_DGRD01000042.1:0-66003 GCF_002390965.1 Corynebacterium sp. UBA4397 | reverse complement strand
GACAACCCAGCCGATTGCGACTTTGCGCAAGAATGGCGACTTGACCTCGAACTCCCAGGGTTTCTGCGAGGTCATGGCGAAAGGATCAGCGGCGGTATAAGCCAGCACCTCGGATTCACTCAAACGCGGATCCTGAGGCTTCGAACCCTCATTATCCTGCGCCGATGAATGAGATGCATGTGCTTCGGTCATAATTTTCCCTCTTGTATCCCGCGCTAGTGTTCTAATCCATTGATTCTACGCAACTGCAGCGCAGTGTCTAAAGCCGCGAGCATTGCCTCTGCACCTTTATCTTCGACAGAGCCCTCAAATCCCGCGCGATCCACCGCTTGTTGGTGATCATTGACGGTGAGAATGCCATTGCCCACTGGGGTGGATTCATCTAGGGCAATCCGCGTCAAACCCTGCGTTACGGAATCGCAGACGTAGTCAAAGTGCGGAGTTCCTCCTCGCACCACGCACCCCAACGCCACCACGGCATCGTAGCGACGCGCAGCCGCCTGCACGGCGACGGGCAGTTCGAGGGCGCCGACCACGCGGAACTGATCGACCTGTGCGCAGTTGGCACGAGCCGTCTCGACCGCACGTTCGTGCAGGTGATCACAGATTTCAGCGTTCCACGTGGAAGTGATGACGGCTACCTTGAGCCCGCGCGCATCGACCTCGGCGAGATCTGGAAGTCCTTCTTTGCTCACTGGAAACCACTCCTTAGGCTTTCAATATTCAGTCAGGCAATATTCAATCTTGGGTATGGGCTATTCCGCCCTGCCGGAGACAACCGGCCTTCAAGCCTAGCGCGAGTGCGCCGCATCCCATTCCGCGACCTGCGGGAGATCGTGGCCCATGCGGTCGCGCTTGGTGCGCAGATACTCAATGTTATCCTCGTTCGCTGCGACTGCCAGGGTGGTGTGATGGGTCGAATCCACGCCGAAGCCGACGAGTCCCTCCCCCTTATGAGGATTGTTGGTCAAGAGATTGACGGACTTGATGCCCAAGTCCCGCAGAATCTGACCGGCCACCGAATACTCGCGCGCGTCCTCCGGCAGGCCCTGCTCTAGATTAGCGTCCACCGTATCGAGGCCTTCATCCTGCAGACGGTAGGCCTCCAGCTTCTTGAGCAGCCCAATTCCGCGGCCTTCTTGACCACGCAGGTAGATGATGACCCCAGAACCATTTTCCTGAATCTCGCGCATCGAAGCCTGCAGCTGCGAACCGCAATCACACCGCCGCGATCCGAAAACATCCCCGGTCAGGCATTCCGAATGCACGCGCACGAGGACGTCTTCGGCACCGCGCAGCTTGTCGACGTCCCCTGCCACCAAGGCCACATGCGCTGTACCGTCTATCTGATGGCGATAGCCTAGGACGCGGAAATAGCCATAATCCGTGGGCAGACGCGTGGATACCTCGCGCACAACCTGCGTCTCGTGGTGTCGGCGCCACTCTATGAGCTGATCGATGGAGATCATGGTCAGGCCGTGCTCGTCTGCGAATCGGCGCAGCTCCGGCGACCTAGCCATATCCGTGGGATCCTCGGCGGAAACAATTTCACACAGCACACCGGCTGGCCGCAGGCCGGCTAGGCGCGCAAGATCCACCGAAGCCTCGGTGTGTCCATCGCGCTCCAACACGCCGCCCGGGCGTGCCGCCAGCGGCACGACGTGGCCTGGGCGGGTGAAGTCACCGGGAGTGGTCGAGGGATCAGCCAGGCGGCGGATAGTCTCCGCGCGCGAGGTGGCCGAGATGCCGGTGCTGCCAGTGGCGGCATCCACCGTGACGGTATAGGCGGTATGGCGGACGTCTTGGTTATTGGCCATCATGGGCGGCAGGTTCAGCCGCGCGCAATCTTCCGGCATCAACGGAGCGCAGATATAACCAGAGGTATAGCGCACCATGAAGCCCACAAGCTCTGGAGTGGCTAGCTCGGCCGCGAAGATGAGATCTCCCTCGTTCTCGCGGTCCTCATTGTCCACCACCACCACGGGTTTACCAGCGGCGATGTCAGCGATAGCCTGGTCAACAGTATCCAGGCGCGTCTTGTTTTCAGCGGAGCTCATGGTGATCTAGTTTAGTCCCTGCTCCGATATGGAAATACTGCGGGTATCCAACATCTTCTCGACATACTTCGCCAGCACATCAACCTCTAGATTCACCACGTCACCGACCTCGATGGTTCCCAAAATGGTGTCGCGCAGCGTCGTCGGAATGAGGGAAACCTCGAACCAGTCCGGACCGACCGCACTTACCGTAAGCGAGGTTCCACTCACCGCGATCGATCCCTTCTCCACCACGTAGCGCGCCAGCTGCTCCGGCAAGGAGAAGCGGAAAACCTCCCAGTGCTCGGAGGGGCGACGCCCGACAAGCCGGGCCGTGGAATCCACGTGCCCCTGCATGAGATGCCCGCCCAGCCGTGTCGTGGGAAGCAAGGCGCGCTCCAGATTCACCGGGCTTCCAGTCTTCAGCTGCCCGAGCGCCGAGCGGTCGAGGGACTCTTGCATCACGTCTGCCCAAAAAGCAGAATCAGCCAGGTCCGCCACGGTCAGGCACACGCCGTTGACTGCGATGGAATCTCCCAGCTGGGCATCTTCCACAATAAGCGGAGCAGTGATCTCAATTCGCAATGCATCATCGAGCACCTGCAGGGAAGCAACCTTGCCCACTTCTTCCACGAGTCCAGTAAACACGTACATTCTTCCTTCGCTAGCTTGGCTTACTTGCTTGCTACTTTTTAGTTTAAGCTTGAGTTCACTCTAAGCCCCCGCCGCGGGCTGGCGCGCATATTCAATCAGGACGTCCTCGCCCAAGGCAATAGTCTCGACTCGGTGAAAACGCGGCGCTAAGGCCAGAGTCTGGACAAGAGCGCGATCCAGCACTCCGCGACCTGCACCCAAGAGCACTGGCGCGACATAGGCCGAGATGGCGTCGACGAGATCTGCCTCGAGAAAAGCACTGGCCAGCCCTGCGCCGCCCTCGACGAGTACGTCGCGGGCACCTTCTGCGTAGAGACCGACTAGAGCTTCCTCCACGCTGGGGTATTGCTCGTAGCCCAAGCGGCGCAGGTTGCGCGCGACATCCCCGGCAGCGGTCAGATCGCGCCGGCCTATGACAACCCGCCGTGGCTGATGCTCACTCAGCGAACCATCCGGGTAACGCGCGGTCAAGGAGGGATCATCCGCGAAGGCGGTGCCCGTGCCGATGATGATGGCGTCACGGCGCGCGCGGTCCGCATGCACCCACTGCCGCGCCTGAGTTCCCGTTATCCATTGGCTGGTGCCGTCAATGGCGGCGGTGAATCCGTCGAGAGTTTGGGCGAACTTCAGCGTGACGTGCGGGCGCTGTTCACGCACCGACAGCAGCCAGGGGATCAGTGCATCTGACACTCCGGCGGCATCCGGCGCGCTTACCTGGCGAACCTTTAACCCTGCGGCCGCCAAGGCCGCGGCACCACCGGTAGCCACGGGGTTAGGATCAGCATGCAGATAGTCAACAGCAGCGATGCCGGCAGCAATGAGAGCCTGGCTACAAGGGCCGGTGCGCCCAGTGTGGTTGCAGGGCTCCAGGGTGACCACGGCTGTGCCACCCCGCGCGCGCTCACCGGCGGCGCGTAGGGCCATTATCTCCGCGTGTGCGGAGCCAGGCGGCTGGGTAGCACCGACACCGACGATCTCGCCCTCGGCATTGAGGATGACGGCCCCGACCGGCGGGTTTGGGCTGGTCAGGCCGCGGACACTGTCCCCGGCACGCATTGCCTCTACGAGGGCGCTGCGCGCCACCGACTCAGCGATCGCTGGCTTAGCGCCCATCACGGGCCTGCGCCGCGAGGGCGCGCAACTCCTCCACGGCGGCCTCCTTGTCGGCCTGGCTATAGATGGCCGAGCCGGCAACGAAGGCGTCACAACCGGCCGCTGCAGACCCCGTGATCGTTGCCGCAGAGATTCCCCCGTCGATCTCGACGAGGGTTTCCAGGCCTTGCTTGTCGATGGCCGCGCGGAGCGCTCTTACCTTCTCAAGCATCTCTGGCATGAACTCCTGGCCCCCGAAACCGGGCTCGACAGACATGACGAGGACGAGATCGAAGTGATGAAGCTTATCCAGCCAGGGCTCGATGGGGGTGCCAGGCTTGATGGAAAAACCGGCGCCGACTCCCAGACTGCGAATCTTCTCCGCCAGCTCCACTGCGGCTTCTTGGCCTTCAACCGCTTCGACGTGGAAGATGAGATGATCCGCGCCTGCCTTGGCATAGGTCTCAACCCACCGCGCGGGATCCTCGATCATCAGGTGTACGTCAAGGATGCGATCAGTGAGCCCGTCGACCGTGGCCGTAATATCCGGGCCGAAGGAAAGATTGGGAACGAAGTGCCCATCCATGATGTCGACGTGAATCCAATCAGCATTGGACACGGCGCCGATTTCTTCACCTAGACGGGAGAAATCGGCGGCCAAGATAGACGGGGAAATAATGGGTGCAGACATAGTGTTCTATTCTAGCCTTCCCGGCTAGCGCCTGTCCCCTGCCTTAGCCCTCGTTGGCAGCGCTTGGCTCCCCGCGGCGCAAGACGGCGAAAAACATTGCATCGGTGCCATGGCGGTGTGGCCACATCTGCACGGACTTCTCGTGGCCTACATCCGGCATATCGGGAATAAGGGCATGGGCATCTAGCTCCTGGGCTCCTAGCTCGGATACCGCGCGCTCGACAATATCGCGGGTCTCGCGCTTATCGGGCGAACACGTGGAGTAGATCACCACTCCCCCTGGGCGCACCAGGTTCAGCGCTGAACTCAAGAGCTCGTACTGCAGTGTGTTGAGCCCGGCAAGATCTTCTTCCGACTTGCGCCAGCGTGCTTCGGGGCGGCGGCGGAGGGAGCCGAGGCCGGAACAGGGGGCGTCGACAAGCACGCGATCGAAACCAGGCTCGAGGCCCGGGTTGCGTCCATCTGCCACGTGAACACTAACGGGGAGATCTGCAACGGTCTTCTCGATGAGCTCGGCGCGGTGCGCGGTGATTTCCACCGCATCGACGTGGGCCTGATCAGTGCGCGCCAACGCTCCGATGAGCGCCGCCTTGCCTCCGGGGCCGGCGCAGAGATCCAGCCAGCGCCCGCCGTCCTCGCCCTCCACCGGGGCCTCGACGAGAGCACGGGCAATGAGCTGCGATCCCTCGTCCTGTACCGCTGCAAGTCCCTGGCGCACAGGCTCCAAAGAGCCGGGATCGCCCGAATCCATGTACACCGCATAGGGAGAATACTTGCCCTGTTCGAATCCGGTGATAGCCGCCAACTCCTCCGCGGTGATCTCACCGGGACGAGCAACGAGGTGGACAATGGGGCGCTCGGAGTCGGCCGCGAGAGCCTCATCGAGCTCGCCCAAGCCAAGTACGCGGGCGAAAGACTCCGCGATCCAGGTGGGATGCGCATGGCGGAAGGCGGCAGCCGGGATCTCACCTGCGGGGGTCAGCTTCTCAATCCACTGCTCAGGGCGAGTACGCGTGATGGTGCGCATGATTCCGTTGGCAAAGCCCTTAGCCTTTTCCTGACCGGCCGCCTCAACGAGCCGGACGGTGGTATCAACTGCAGCGTGCGGCTCCACCCGGGTATAGAGAACCTGGTAGGTCCCCAGCCGCAGTGCGTCGAGGACTTCCGGGGCGATATCCCCCAGCCCCCGCGTGGCGCTTTTGGCAATCACCGCATCCAAGACACCCTGCGTGCGCAGCGTGCCATAGGTAAGTTCGGTGGCAAAAGCCGCATCCCGGCCCTCTAGACGCTGGGTGCGCAGCGCCTTGGGGAGAACAAGGTTGGCAAAGGCCGCGGCCACGTTAACGCGGTGCACCACCTCATAAGCCACGGCGCGAGGCATATCTACCCCGCTGCGCCGTGCCTGTTGGAAGAAATCCCCAGTGCTATCGCGCTCGCGACCGCCCGCGCCATCTCGTCCTCTGTTATGGCGTGGAGCGCGTGCCTCGCGGGGCTTGCCCGCCCTGTCCGCCCTGCCCGCCTTAGCGCCGCGTTCGGGCTGGGGCCGATCGCCGGACTTGGACCGAGATCTAAATCCTCCGCTCATGAAAAGCTCACCTCTCCTACTTCGCCGAGGCCACGGGCCCAATCGGCGGCGATCATCTTCTTCTTGCCGGGTGGCTGGATTAGACCCAGCTTAACTGGGACGGTAGCCGTTCCCACATACACGGCGTGTTTGTCTATGTGCAGCTGACCCGCGGGGAGCTGCGTTGTAGTCTTTTCTGTGATGTCTCCGATGGCCGCATCCGGCGTCATGCTCACGGGGCCGAGCTTGAAGCGCTCTGTGCCCAACAAGGTCCATGCGCCTGGGGCCGGTGTGTGCGCGCGGATCTGGCGATCGATGGCAAAGGCCGGGCTATCCCAGTTAACCCGCGCGTCCTCTGCGGTTATCTTGTGCGCATAGGTGGGTTCACCGCGCTGTTCTTGGGGTACTAGAGCCCCCGCCTCTAAGCCATCGAGCGTAGCTGCCAAGAGATCCGCGCCTGCATAAGCCAAGCGGGTGAGGAGATCGTCTGAGGTATCGCCCGCTTCAATCGCGGCAGAGAGGGTGCCAAGCACTGGGCCAGTGTCGAGTCCCTCATCAATGCGGAAGGTGGTGGCACCGGTGATGTCATCGCCAGCGGCAATTGCAGCCTGAACGGGGGCGGCACCCCGCCAGGCAGGCAGGAGGGAAAAGTGGAGGTTTATCCAACCATGCTCCGGCAGATCAAGAAGATCTTGCGGTATCAAGTTGCCATAGGCCACGACCGGTATCGCCGCAGGATTAAGCTCGCGCAGGCGCTCGCGTACCTCTTTCCCATCGGTAGAATCAGCCTTCAGCGTGGCGGGAGTCAAGACCTCTATGCCGTGAGACTGCGCAAGTTCTTTGACGGGGCTGGGGTGCAGGCTGCGCCCGCGGCCCCTGCGCGCATCGGGACGCGTGATAACGGCCACCACCTCGTGCTCGGAAGCCAGTAGCTTCTCCAGTGCCACAACGGCAGGTTCCGGAGTCCCGGCAAAAACTATGCGCATAGAGTAGTTATCTCCTTAGAAGTTAAGTGCTGTGTAATAAGTGCTATGAGTTGAGTGCTGTCTGTAACAGCAGAATTCTTAGACAGTCTAATCGGCGGCGAGCCCCTGCTAAGCGTTGAACCAGCTGGAGTTTCTGATCTCGCGCATCGCTTCCTTACGCAGACTCGGCTCGAGGCGTTGTAGAAACAACACCCCATCCAGGTGGTCACTCTCGTGCTGGATGCACCGCGCCAGCAACCCGCGGGCCACGAGGGAGATCGCGTTTCCACGCACGTCCCGTCCCGCTACCACCACAGACTCGTAGCGCTGAGTCTCCAAGGAGATACCGGGAATGGAAAGACAGCCCTCCGTGCCCGACTGCTTGGCTTGACTCAGTGGGCGCCACACTGGGTTGATGATGGCCCCGCGCAGACCGCTGTGCACGTGGGTGCAATCGAAGACGAAAACCCGCTTCGTGACCCCGATCTGATTAGCCGCGAGCCCCACTCCACCGGCGGCGTCCATGGTTTCTAACATGTCTGCGGCCAAGGTCTGCACCCCGGAGTCAAAAAGATCGATCTCTGTTGCCCGCGTGCTGAGCACGGGGTCACCATACATGCGAATGTCTCGAACGCTCACCGATTATCTCCCTAATATTAGACCTAGTGCGAAATGTTGGACCTAGTGCGAAAGACGCGGGCGCTGGCGCCTTTAACGTATCCGAGGATAGTTCACCTACTTCTAGCCCACGTGAATGGGATCGACCTGGATGCGCAGGGGCACGTCCTCCTTGCGGGCACTGCGCGCGGCATTGGCGCACCGCAGCGCTGTGCCCAACTCGGCGCGCGGGCCCAAGGGCACGCGAATGAGCACACGTTGCGCTGGGCCCCAACGCTGCCTGTCATATTCACCAGGCAACTGCTGGCCGGCAGGCAAGGGCACGGGACCGAGAACCTCAGCGTGGACGGGAAGCTCGACCAGGTCTAAGAAAGCATCGAGAGCCTTGTCTGCTCCGTCGACAGCGGCCATGTGCACGGCCGGCGGGAAACGGACTTCGCGGCGTTCCTCCAACTCCCTGCGGGCGGCGCCCGCCATGTCCCAGGCGAGCAAATCCTTAACCACCGGAAGCTCCTCATCGGCCACGACGATAACGCGCCCGGCTTGCGACGCCGGCTCCACCAAGGTGGCTGCCTGCGCCCAGGTGGCCAAGGTGTCCTCCGTGGCCCGGAGATCCTGGCGGCCCAATAAAGAGGCGCCGTCGAGAAGCAGGGCCGCGCCATAGCGGCCGCCACCCCTAAGGAGTGGCTCGGCCCCCGGGGTGGCGATGACGAGACAGGGCTGGGTGTCGATCTCATCGATGATCTTGTTTCCGCCCGAGACCACGATGCGTGTGCGCGCGAAGGCCCGACCAAGTTCTTCGGCGGTGCGCTGTGCACCCAAGACAATCGCACGCAGGCGCGGAGAACCACACTCGCTACAGCGGTGCTTGGAATCGACCCGGCCACACCACGCACAGGTGGGAAGCGAGGCCTGCCCCTGTCCGCCGGAATGCTGGGGGTTTAACCCCAGCCCCAGCGGCCCATTACAGTGACGGCAACGCGCGGGTGCCCGGCACTGCCCACAGGCCAGTATAGGTGCATAGCCCTTTCGCGGAACCTGAACCAATACCGGCTTGCCGCGCTCGAGTGCTGAGGCGGCGGCCTGATAGGCCGGGCCCGCAACAGAGGTGGTGCCGCCTTGCATATCCCGAGCCACCGAAAAGCCATAGGTCCCCACCGCCGCAATGGCCGGACGCCGGGCGCGAATGGTGGACTCGCTGGCCACCAGATCGTGGGCCCACCCGGATTCCACGAGCAACTGGGTCTCAGCCGTGCGGGAATGCCCGGCGAGGATAAGGCTGCAGCCCTCCTGCGCGCACCGGGTGCTCAGGACCTCCCGGGCGTGGACATAGGGCTTGAGGCTATCAACGAGGTTGTCATCCCCGTCGTGAACTATCACGGCCAGGCGCAGGTTATGAACCGGTGTAAAGGCGGCCGAGCGGGTGCCCACCACGATGCGGGACTGCCCCACCAACGCGGAGAGGTAGCGGCGGTAACGCGCCTGCGGGCCAATGGAATTGCCCAAGACGGTTACTTGCTTGGCAGAGACATACTCGCGCAACGCTGCCTCCAGCTGTGCGACGCACTTCTGATTAGGAACGACGAGCAGCACGCCCTTGCCGGATATGGCGATCTTCACGCTCAGCGCGGCGAGGGCTCCTGCCCAGTCATCACCGGGTGCTATCTGCCACGCCGCACGGGCCACGTTGCCGCCCAAAACGGAATCGACGAAGGATTCGCCGTGCTCATAGGCTGACCAACCCGAAAGATCGGGCTCGCCGGCGTTGCCGAGCTCCTCCCACGTGGAGTCCAGATCGGATTCTTCCGCCTTGGCGTGGCGCGGTGGAATGGCGGAGCGGATGATGTCGGAGCGCACCCCGCCATATCGATCCGCCAGGGAATCCACCAAGCGGGCAAGGCGAGGAGGGTAGACTGCATAGGGCGAGATGACTCTTTCCAGGTAACGCAGCTCACCAGGAAACTCACTCTCGGAGCGCCGCTCGAGCACAATCGCGTCACTCAGGCGCCCGTTGAAGCGGATGCGCACCCGAACGCCAGGCTGAGCCTCCGCGGACTGTTCCTCGCTGACGCGGTAATCAAACCCACGGTCAAGGTGTGCCACCCCCAGCAATGGCAACACCCGCGCGACCGGTTTGTGGGCGGCGGGTGTTCTGTGCGGCATAGGCTCAGATTCTACAGTCCGACCGCCGCGCGCAGTAGATCGGCACGGTTGGTTGCCTCCCAGGGCAGCGCAACGTCGGTGCGCCCAAAGTGTCCATATGCTGCCGTCTGCCGGTAAATGGGGCGCAGAAGATCGAGTTCACGGATGATAGCTGCGGGCCGCAGATCAAATACCTCGTTGACCGCAGCCTGGATCTGCTCGTCGGTGAGGCCGCCTTGGGCGGTGCCGAAGGTCTCCACGTAGAGGCCCACCGGCTTGGCGCGGCCGATGGCGTAGGCCACCTGCACCTCCGCCCGCTCGGCAAGGCCTGCCGCCACGAGGTTCTTGGCCACCCAGCGCATGGCGTAGGCGGCGGAGCGGTCCACCTTGGAAGGGTCCTTGCCGGAGAAGGCGCCGCCGCCGTGACGGGCCATGCCACCGTAGGTGTCCACGATGATCTTGCGCCCGGTCAGGCCCGCATCCCCCATTGGTCCGCCCAGGATGAAAGAGCCGGAGGGATTAATAAGCAGTGAGGTATCGCCACGGTAGTACCGCTCCAGGCCCGCATCCTTGACTACCCACTCGATGACGTGCTCGCGCAACTGCTGGGCCAGCCATTCCTGGGTCACCCCGGGATCGTGCTGGGTAGAAATGACGATGGTATCCAGGTGTGAAGGCTCGCCCTCAGGGGTGTAGGCGAAGGTCACCTGCGTCTTGCCATCCGGCCGCAGGTGCCCCACGATGTCTTCCTTGCGCACCTGGGCCAGGCGGCGCGACAGGCGGTGGGCCACCGCGATGGGCAGAGGCATGAGCTCCGGGGTCTCGTTGGTGGCATAGCCAAACATGAGGCCCTGGTCCCCCGCGCCATAAAGATCGTTTTCTTCGTCGAAGTCACTGCTGCGATCACGGGCCTCGGTTGAGGTATCAACGCCGGCGCCGATTTCCTGGGACTGCTCACCAATGGCGACATTGACGCCGCAGGTGTGCCCGTCAAAGCCTACGTCTGATGAAGTAAAACCGATGTCGGTTAGAGTCTTACGCACGATCTGGGGAATCTCCACGTAACCCACGGTGCGCACCTCCCCCACAACATGCACCTGGCCGGTGGTAACCAGAGTCTCCACGGCAACGCGCGCGTGCGGGTCCTTATCGAGGAGGGCATCCAAGATGGCATCAGAGATGGCGTCACAGATCTTGTCTGGGTGCCCCTCAGTTACAGATTCACTGGTAAACAGGCGCGTGGCCTGCGCAGCGTTAACAGTCACGGTTAATCCTTTAATAGATTCTCGCCCTGTGGCGATGTGGTGGGATCGGGAGCGGCTCGGCGCGCAAAAGGCGCGGGCAAAGCGCGAACAGTAACCCAGCATAGACTAAGCGGTCTATGCAAGCAACTAGCCCAGTCTAGTGCCCCATGAGCTGGGCTACCGCGTCAAGGATCTGTGCTGCCACCACCTGCTTGGAGCCCTTCTCAACAACCGTCGGCTCCACATCTTTGCGCAGCAACCAGCCCTCATTGGTGGCCTGGCCAAAGACCTTCCCCTGGCCCACGGCATTGGCCATGAGCAGATCGCAGCCCTTGCGCTGGAACTTCGCCTTCGCAAAATCCAGCGCCGAATGCTCTGCGTCCCCGGTCTCGGCGGCAAATCCTACGATGATCGCCGCAGGATTGATCTCCGCACGTTCGCGCTTGGCGACGAGGCCTGCCAACACGTCCGGATTAAGCACGAGGTCCAGCCTCTCCAACTGCGCATCCGCCTTGCCCTTCTTCAGTTTAGATCCGGCCACCGAACGCGGGCGATAATCTGAGACGGCTGCAGACATGATGATGACATCGGCATCAGCGGACTCCTCTCCCATGACCTCCTCGAGCTGCTGGGCGGAGACGATCGAGCGTATCTTGGCACCTGCCGGGGTAGGAAGCTGCTCAACATTGCCGGCCACGACGGTAACGTCTGCCCCCCGTTGCGCCGCCAGCTCAGCGAGCGCGAAGCCTTGGCGCCCAGAGGAACGGTTCCCCAGGTAGCGCACTGGGTCTAGGTTCTCTTGTGTTCCGCCGGCAGAAATCACTACCTTCTTGCCCGCCCAATCATGGGCGATGGGATAGCCGGCCACCACCGTGCGCACCAGCTGTGCAATCTGCCCCGGCTCCAGCAGGCGCCCCGGCCCGCTATCGCTGCCGGTGAGACGCCCCTGGGCGGGTTCTAAGACCACGATCCCCCGGCGGCGCAGCGTAGCCACGTTGTCCTGTGTGGCCGGGTTAAGCCACATTTCGGTGTGCATCGCTGGGGCGATGACCACCGGGCAGGTCGCCACCAAAATAGTAGCGGTGAGAAGATCATCGGCGCGTCCCCCCGCTACGCGGGCAATAAGATCAGCCGTGGCGGGGGCGACAACAATGGCGTCTGCACGCTGGCCGATGTCCACGTGCTGGACCCTGTCTACCGCGTCAAACACCGACGTCGACACCGACTGCCCCGACAGCGCCTCAAAAGTTGCGGCACCCACAAAGTTGAGCGCCGTGGGAGTCGGAACCACCCGGACGCTGTCCCCACCCTCGGTGAAGTCCCGGATGAGATGGCAAGCCTTATAAGCGGCGATGCCTCCCGCGACTCCCACAACGATGTTCAAGGGAGAAGCAGAGGACGAAGTACTGGCGCTGGAATTATTCACGCGCTCGATTCTACCGACCGCGTTGAAAGCCTCTCAGTGGCGGGCTCAGTCGGCATCACGGTTCATTCACCGCACCAGTGCTTTAAACGTCCATTAAGGACGAGGCCGGCGTGTTCACTGTAAATAGTGGCTAACTTCTTGAAGTTTTTGGCCACTGCTTGCAGTGAACACACTAAAGACACCTTCGACCAGCGGCAGTGAGATAGGAAACGAGAGCCCCGCCGCAGAATGTCTGCAGCGGGGCTCTCGCGATAAGAAGGCGGGGAATACCCCGTCAACCTTATTTGCCCTCTTCGTGGACGAGCAGGTCCGCGTCAATTTCGCGCAGGGCGATAGACAGCGGCTTCTCGCCGGGCTCTGGAGTGACGAGGGGTCCGACGAACTCGAATACGCCCTCATCTTGCTCTTGGTAGTAGCTGTTGATCTGGCGCGCGCGCTTGGCGGCGAAGATAACCAAGGCGTACTTAGACGAGACCTTGGAGAGCAGCTCATCGATAGGCGGGGAGGTAATTCCCGTTGGCGGATCGAATACCGGCTCCGGCTTCGCGGCCTCAGTGTTAGCTGGGGTGGTCACGTTAGTCACATGCACCTTTACTTTTGTTGAATCTGGTCAAAATAGTGCTACCCACGCAGAATAGCACTGATTGCCGCCACGGCATCATCGAGATTCTCGTTGACGACTACATGGTCAAACTCTTTTTGAGCGGCAAGTTCTTCATGGGCGGTCTCCAGCCTACGATCAATGACATCTTGAGGTTCTGTGCCCCGGCCCGTTAGGCGGTCAACGAGTACCTCCCACGAGGGCGGTGCCAAGAACACGGTCTCTGCCTCCGGCAGCCGCTCCTTGACGTTGCGAGCGCCTTCAAGATCGACCTCGACCAAGACCGGGCGACCGGCGGCTAAGGCATCCCCCACCGGCTGAGCCGGGGTTCCGGAGCACTGCAACCCTCCGTGGATATCTGCCCATTCAAGCATTTCCCCGGCATCGATATGCTTTTGAAAATCCTCCGGGCTAACGAAGAAATAATCGACACCGTCCCGCTCGCCCGGGCGAGGCTTGCGGGTAGTCATGGAGACGCTGAAATAAAGATCCTTGACGTCATTGCGCAGACGCGAAACTACGGTGGACTTGCCCACTGCGGAAGGTCCGGCCAATACGACTAGGCGTCCGCGTGCAGTTGCGTCAGGCATAGCGATATTTACTCGCCGAAGCCGAAGCGCTCGAGCAGGGCGCGACGCTGACGGTCTCCCAGACCGCGCAGGCGACGGGTTTGGGCAATCTCCAGGTCTTCCATGATTTCCTTTGCCTTGACCTTGCCAACCTTAGGCAGTGCCTCGAGGAGAGCGGAGACCTTGGTCTTGCCAATGATCTCGTCGGACTCGGCCTTGGCCAAGACGTCCTTCAGGTTGGTCTCACCGCGCTTGAGCGCGGCCTTGAGCTCAGCGCGAGCCTTACGAGCCTCGGCAGCCTTTGCAAGAGCTTCTTTGCGCTGCTCATCAGTCAACTTTGGAAGGGCCACGGGTTTCCTCCGATTCATAGTTTGAATAATTTACGTCTAGCACCACGTACTAGTTCAAGTACTGGGCGCCAGATTCCGGCTGCTAAACGAGGCTTTTTCCGCCTGCGCTCACCGCGAATTACGCGGATGTAGCGAACCGACTTCTGGCAATCCTAGCACTGGTCACACGGAGATGAAGTACTGCAGGGCCTAAAGGCGACCCATATGAGCACGTCATCGCATTGCCATGTACAAACTACCAGGTTAGAGAACCGGAGGTTAATCACGCCACAAAGAGCGCTTAGGCACCGAAGTCAGCGGCCGTGCGATGCATCGCTTCTTGCAGGCCAGAGACCTTGGGCCCCTGGCTCAAGATGGCCCGAGACACGTTGGCAAAGCCTAACTCCGGAGCTGCGCCGACAATGCTCGCTACGTCGCCTGCACTGGCGCCTTGGGCACCCACTCCCGGCAGCAGAACCGGGCCTGAGAGCCCAGCAAGCTCCGGAGGAGAGTCCAAGGTCGCTCCGATGACCACACCGATGTTGCCGGGTACGCCAGGTGCGTTGTTGTCCGCGTTAACCTGCCCGCAGGCATCAACCACCGACTGAGCGATGCTGCGCCCGTCTGCGCGCCGCGTGGACTGCAGCTCCACTGCCTCTGGATTGGAGGTGGCAGCGAGAACGAACACACCGCGCCCGGCGGCCTGGGCAGCCGCAAAAGCAGGCTCCAAAGCACCCACGCCCAAGTAGGGCGAGAGCGTCACCGCATCCGCACGCAACGGGGAGTCCTCCCCCAGCCACGCCTGGGCATAGCCAGCCATGGTCGAACCGATATCCCCGCGCTTGGCATCCGCCAGTGTCAGGCAGCCGGCCTCACGCAGCGTGGCAAGCACCTCCTCCAAGACCGCGAAGCCTTGCGAGCCGAAACGCTCAAAGAAAGCGACCTGTGGCTTGACCAGAGCGGCGGTATCAGCAAAAGCCTCCACACAGATGCGCGAGAAAGTGCGCAATCCGTCGACGTTATAGTCAAGGCCCCACTGTTGGATGAGATGTGGATGCGGATCGATGCCTACGCACAGGCGCCCTCTCTGGCGTCCGGCACGAACTAGGCGCTCGCCGAAGGTCTCCCCCGGCGCTTGTACCTCGGCGCTAGTGTGCAGGGCCATGCTGGAGCTCCTGTAGCGCGCAGACTTGCATCTCCCCGGTACGCAGAGCCTCGATGCCCTGTACCGCAGCGGTAACGCCCTGGACGGTGGTCACGAGCGGAACGCCGACCGAAACCGCGGCTGCGCGGATCTCATAGCCATCGTGGCGCGCACCTGCCGAGCCGGCAGGCGTATTCAAGATGAGGTCAATCTTGCCACCGAGAATCTGGTCAACGATGTCTTCTTGGCCGGCCTTGGCATCCGAGACCTTCGTGGCCACCTCACACTGCACGCCGTTACGCCGCAGCATCTGCGCCGTTCCAGCGGTGGCGATGATCTTGTATCCCATGCTGTAGAGGCGCTGAATCGGGAAGATGAGCGTGCGCTTGTCCCGGTTGGCCACCGAGACGAACACGGTTCCCTCGGTAGGCAGCGTGCCAAAGGCAGCAATCTCGCTCTTGGCGTAGGCAGCACCGAAGTTATCGGCTAAGCCCATGACCTCACCGGTGGACTTCATCTCTGGGGACAAGAGCGTGTCAAGCAACTTGCCGTCCGGGGTGCGGAAGCGGTTGAAGGGCAAGACCGCTTCCTTGACTGCAATGGGGTGCTCCATAGGCAGGGAACCACCGTCATAGTCGGTAGGAATCATGCCCTCTTCCTTGAGCTCGGCGATGCTCGAGCCCAGCATGAGGCGGGCCGCGGCCTTGGCCAGCGGGACACCCGTCGCCTTCGAGACGAAGGGCACGGTACGCGAGGCGCGCGGATTGGCCTCAATAACATAGAGCACATCGTCCTTGAGCGCGTACTGGACGTTCATCAGGCCCTTGACGCCGATGCCCTCTGCCAGCTTGCGAGTGGACTCACGTACTTTGTCGATGTCCTGGGGTCCCAGGGTCATCGGCGGCAGCGCACAGGAGGAGTCGCCCGAGTGAACTCCGGCCTCCTCGATGTGCTCCATAACGCCGCCGAGGTAGACCTCGGTGCCATCACAGAGCGCATCAACGTCGATCTCGATGGCGGAATCCAAGAAGCGGTCTACGAGGACCGGGTGGTCCGGGGAGAGCTCGGTAGCGCGTTCGATGTAGTCATGCAGCGCGGACTCGTCATAAACAATCTCCATGCCGCGGCCACCCAACACATAGGAAGGACGCACGAGGACCGGGTAGCCAATCTCGTTGGCCACGGCACGTGCCTCCGCGAAGGAGGTAGCGGTGCCAAACTCCGGCGCGGGCAGCCCGGCCTTGTCCAGGACCTTTCCGAACTCGCCGCGATCCTCTGCCAGGTTAATGGCCTCGGGCGACGTGCCCACCACGGGAACCCCAGCCTCCTGCAGGCGCTCAGCCAGGCCGAGCGGGGTCTGGCCGCCGAGCTGGACGATGACGCCCGCCACGGTGCCGGACGCCTTCTCCGCATGGTAGACCTCCATGACGTCCTCGAAGGTCAGTGGCTCGAAGTAGAGACGGTCCGCGGTGTCATAGTCCGTCGACACGGTCTCTGGGTTGCAGTTGACCATGACGGTCTCATAACCCTTGCGGGAAAGCTCCAAGGCTGCGTGTACGCAGGAGTAATCGAACTCGATACCCTGGCCGATGCGGTTAGGCCCAGAGCCCAAGATGATGACCTTCTCGCGCTCGTGCTGTGGCGCTACCTCGGACTCAGCATCCGGGTCAAGCTCATAAGCGCTGTAGTGATAAGGAGTCTGTGCCTCGAACTCGCCGGCACAGGTGTCCACCGTCTTATAAACGGGGCGGATTCCCAGCGACCAACGCAGGGAACGCACGCCCTCTTCCCCGGCGAACTCGGGGCGCAGTGCGGCAATCTGGCCGTCGGAAAGCCCGAAGACCTTGGCCTGGCGCAACAACGCCGCATCCAGCACGGGTGCCTCGACGAGCACCTGACGCATCTCCACTAATGCCTCTAGCTCGGCCAGGAACCACGGATCCACTCCGGAGGCCTCATGAATCTCATCGACGGTGGCACCCAGGCGCATCGCTAGCTCGATGTCATACATGCGGCCCTCGGTAGGACGCTTGAGGTCCTCGAGCACAGCAGCGACATTGGTGGCACGCTCGCCCGCGAAGTATTCATCCGGCTGAGTCCAGAAGCCAGAAGGCTTGTTCTCCAGGGAACGCATGACCTTGTTGAGGCCCGCGATGTAGTTGCGGCCAATGCCCATGGCCTCACCGACAGACTTCATGGTGGTGGTCAGAGTGTCATCGGCGCCGGGGAACTTCTCGAAAGCAAAGCGCGGGGCCTTGACGATGACGTAGTCCAAGGTGGGCTCGAAAGCCGCTGGGGTCACGCCGGTGATGTCATTGGTGACCTCATCCAAGGAATAGCCAATGGCCAGCTTGGCCGCCAGCTTGGCAATGGGGAAGCCGGTGGCTTTCGACGCCAACGCGGAAGAACGGGAGACGCGCGGGTTCATCTCGATGACGATGATGCGCCCGTTGCTGGGGTTGACCGCAAACTGAATGTTACATCCGCCGGTATCGACGCCCACCGCGCGGATGATGTCGATGCCCAGGTCACGCATGTTCTGATACTCACGGTCCGTCAGCGTTAGCGCGGGAGCGACAGTGACGGAATCTCCCGTGTGCACACCCAGAGCGTCAACGTTTTCGATGGAGGCGATGACAACGACGTTATCGTCATGGTCACGCATGAGCTCTAGCTCAAACTCTTTCCACCCGAGGATGGACTCCTCGATGAGGACGTTGGCCTCGGGAGAGGCTGCTAGTCCGCCACCGGCAATGCGGTCGAGGTCCTTGTGGTTATAGGCCAGGCCGGAACCCAGGCCGCCCATGGTGAAGGAGGGGCGGACCACGACGGGCAGTCCGAGCTCGGCTACCGTTTCATGCACCTCGTCCATGTTGTGGCACACGCGGGAGCGGGCCGACTCGCCACCGATGGAGGCAACGATGTCTTTGAACTTCTGGCGATCCTCGCCGCGCTCGATAGCAGCAATATCCGCGCCGATGAGCTCGATGTCATACTTTTCAAGAATGCCTTGGCGGTCGAGCTGAATGGCCGCATTCAGTGCGGTCTGGCCGCCGAGTGTGGCCAGGACGGCATCGATGGGGTGGCCCTCTGCGATTTCCTTGGCCAGGATCTTTTCGATGAACTCCGGCTCGATGGGCTCCACGTAGGTGTGATCCGCGAACTCGGGGTCAGTCATGATGGTGGCCGGGTTGGAATTGACCAGGGTCACCCGCAGTCCTTCTTGCTTGAGGACTCGGCAGGCCTGGGTTCCGGAATAGTCGAACTCGCAGGCTTGGCCGATGACGATCGGGCCGGAGCCGATGACCAGGACGTGGTTGATGTCGGTGCGCTTTGGCATGAGTGTTTTCTTCCTTGCTCCTGGTTGTTTCTACTTATTCGGGGTGTGCTGAGTCATCAGCTCAATGAACTGATCAAAAAGCGGGTTCGCATCGTGCGGGCCGGCGGCAGACTCCGGGTGGTACTGCACCGAGAAGGCCATTCCGTCATCGAGCGCCACGCCCTCGACAACGTCATCGTTAAGGCAGGTATGCGTGACGGTGGCAGGGCCGAAATCTGAGGTGAATGCAGCACCTCCAGCAGGCTTGCCCTCCCCTGCCGGATTCTCCAGCGCGAAGCCGTGGTTCTGGGAGGTGATGTCGATCTTGCCGGTCTTGTGGTTGAGCACTGGGACGTTGATGCCGCGGTGACCAAACTTCAACTTATAGGTGCCAAGCCCGAGCGCGCGGCCCAGAATCTGGTTGCCAAAGCAAATGCCGAAGAAAGGAACCTTCGCCGCGAGGATGTCTCGCACGACCGCGACCATGTCATCGGCCGTGGCGGGATCTCCTGGGCCATTGGAGACGAATACGCCGTCCGGCTCATAAGCCATGATGTCCTTGAAGGAAGTACCTGCGGGGACCACGATGGTTTCGATGCCGCGCTTAGCAAAGTGGCGCGGGGTTGCGGTCTTAATACCCATGTCATAGGCCACGACCTTGAAGCGCTTCTCGCCCTCGGCGGCAACGGTATATGGCTCGGTGGTGCTCACCTGTGCGGAAAGATCCGCGCCCTGCATGGACTCTTGCCCCTTGACCTCGGCGACGAGTTCATCGACGGGGCGCTGTGCGGCCTCGCCAGAAAAGATTCCGGCGGCGATGGAACCGTAGTTGCGCAGGTGGCGCACGAGGGTGCGGGTATCTACGCCGCGGATGCCGATGATGCCCTGGGCACTCATCTCCTCCGGAAGGGAACGCGCAGCACGCCAGTTGGACACACGGTGTGCCAAGTCGCGGATAACCAAGCCAGCGACCCAGATCTTGTTTCCGTGGGACTCATTGTCCTCGTCGTTCCACCCGGTGTTGCCGATGTGGGGAGCCGCGCTCACGACGATCTGGCGGTGGTAGGAAGGATCCGTCAGCGTTTCTTGGTAGCCGGTCATCGCGGTGTTAAACACGGCCTCTCCTAGAGAAGTGCCGGTGGCGCCAAAGCCGTATCCGCGGAAAGCGCGGCCGTCAGCCAGTACCAGGATGGCCGGGATGGGTGCCGGGTTGTTAGCCGGGGTGGTTTCAGTCACTGCGTGGCCTTTCTGAGCCTGAGAATTAATCTGTGTGTTCAAGGTTACTTCGCTTCTTCTTGTGCCAAGGACGCGGCCCCGTCGGTGGCGAGGTTGTAGGTGAGCCTTCCCCGCAAGATGGTGTGCGTGACTCGGGCGCCAAATTCCTCGCCCTCGTAAGGGTTGTTTTCGGACTTGGAGGCCAGCTGCGTGGAATCGGAGACCCAAGAATTATGCGGGTCGACGATGGTGAGGTTCGCCGGCTCGCCCACCGCAATGGGGCGGCCGTGGCCGGGCAGCTTGGTGATCTCGGCGGGTCGCTCGGACATGACGCGAGCGACGAAGCGCCAATCTGCCAAGCCCGATTCGACAAAAATTTTGGCGATGACAGCCAAGGAGGACTCCAACCCCAGCATGCCGGGCTTGGCCATCTCGAACTCCACGCACTTGTCTTCCGAGCCATGGGGGGCGTGGTCGGTAGCCACGACATCGATTAGCCCGTCGAGCAAAGCCTGGCGCAGTGCTAGAGTGTCATGCTCCTCGCGCAGTGGCGGGTTGACGCGGTAGACCCCGTCGTAGGTGCGCAGCTTGTCATCAGTGAGCAGCAGGTGGTGCGGAGTTACCTCGGCGGTGAGCGGAATGCCCTGCTCCTTGGCCCACTTGAGCAGCTCGACGGTTCCGGTGGTGGAGGCGTGGCAGATGTGCAGGCGGTTGCCGTAGTCACGAGCCAGAAGTGCGTCGCGAGCGACGATGGATTCCTCTGCCACACGCGGCCAGCCATGCAAGCCCAGCTTGGCCGAGGTAGGCCCCTCGTGCGCGCAAGCCCCCTCGGTCATACGGGAATCCTCCGCATGCTGGGCCAAGAGCACGTCGAGCCCCTTGGCGTATTCCAGGGCGCGGCGCATGATCTGCGGATCCTGAACGCACTTTCCATCGTCCGAGAACATACGCACTTTCGCGTCCGAGTTCTTCATCATCCCGAACTCGGTCAGCGTCTTGCCTTCCAAGCCCTTGGTGATGGAGCCGACTGGGTGAACATCGCACAAGCCCAGTGCCTGGGCCTTTGCCCACACGGACTCTGCAATAACAGGCTGATCGGTGACCGGGGTGGTATTGGCCATGGTGAACACGGCGGTGAAGCCTCCCTTGGCCGCAGCCCGGGAGCCGGTCTCGATAGTCTCGGTATCCTCGCGGCCCGGCTCGCGCAGGTGCACATGCATATCGACGAGCCCGGGCAGCAAGACACTGCCGGCCCCGTCGATGGTGTTATCGGCAGAGTGGGTTTCCGTCAACTCGGAGCCGATAGCTGCGATGGCGCCATCCTCGATGAATACTTCGGTGGGCTCGCCCTCGCCATAGGGACGCACGTTGGTGATGAGCAGAGTCTGCGCGGCAGGAGCGCTCAGTTGGCCGGTGAGTGGATAATTGTCTTTCATTGCGAGCTTTCTCCTAGATTCCGGCGTTTTCACCATTGGTCAACAAGGTAAAGAGGACGGCCATTCGCAGGTGGACTCCGTTGTTGACCTGTTGCAAGACGGCCGTCTTAGCGTAGTCCGCGACGGTGTAGTTGATTTCCATACCGCGCAACATTGGCCCCGGGTGCATGACGATGGCGTCAGGGCGCATAGCCGCCGCCCGCTGCTTGGACAGGCCATAAAGGCTGGCGTATTCGCGGTGTGAAGGGAAGAAACCTCCATGCATGCGTTCCTGTTGGACGCGCAGCATCATCACTACATCGGCATCGGCGATCTCCGCGTCGAAGTCATAAGACACACGCACCGGCCAGGTCTCAACCCCATAGGGTAACAAGGTAGCCGGAGCGACGAGCGTTACTTCGGCGCCAAGCGCGGTGAGCAGATCCACGTTGGAGCGCACCACGCGCGAGTGCTTGCAATCCCCGACTATCTTGACGCGCAGCCCGCTAAAGTCCCCGCCCTTGATGCCCAGGCGCTGACGCATGGTCACCGCATCAAGCAAGGCTTGGGTGGGGTGCTGATGCGCGCCATCGCCCGCGTTGATGACGCTGGGGCCTTGGCCGCCAGGGCACACCCATTGCGCAAGCTGCTGGGCCGCACCCGAGGAGGGGTGGCGAATGATAAGAGCGTCTGCGCCGATGGCGCTCAAGGTCAATCCGGTGTCCTTCAAGGACTCGCCCTTCCTGACTGACGACGTCGACGCGGAGAGGTTGATGACATCCGCCGACATCCACTTGCCCGCGGTTTCAAAAGAAGAGCGCGTGCGGGTGGAGTTTTCATAGAACAAGGTATAGATAGTGCGCCCACGCAGAGTGGGAAGCTTCTTCACCTCGCGGCCGTCAAGCGCCTCGTGGAAGCGATCGGCCTCATCGAGCAAGGCCACGATCTCCGCAGGGGACAGATCAGCTATATCTAGCAGATGTTTCATTAGTTCTGCTCCTCCCCGCGGTTACGCGTCAGGATGACTGAATCGTGGCCATCGATCTCTGCAATAGATACGGTGACGTCTTCATCGCGGGAGGTGGGGATGTTCTTTCCCACATAGTCCGCGCGTATGGGTACCTGGCGATGTCCGCGATCAACAAGAACCGCTAGCTGAATGATCTCGGGGCGCCCAGAATCCGCCAAGGCGTCGAGAGCCGCGCGGATGGTACGCCCGGAATAGAGCACATCATCAACGAGGATGACCGTAGCTCCCGTGATTCCGCCATCCGGTATGCGGGTGGGCTGCAAAGCGCGGTGCGGCTTATTGTGCAGGTCATCGCGATAGAGGGTGATGTCGAGAGAGCCGCAGGGTATCTTGACCTCAGAGAACTCCTCGATCTTTTGCGCAAGGCGCTTAGCCAGCGGTACTCCACCAGAGGGGATACCCACGAGGAGCACCCGTGATGCGTCCGCGGAATCAAGCGCCGTCTTTTCAATAATTTGGTGCGCGATGCGTGCGACAGTGCGTGCGACATCATCGGAGCTTAAAAGCTCGATTTGGTCGACACCGGTGTCATTTCCACTCATCGTGACCTCCTTCCCCGCCTCACAGTGCGGTCTTTAAAGGATGCCGGTAAATGGTCTCATGAATGTCTATGATTGGAAGACAGCGATTATATTAGCACCCTCTCCTCACACATGGGTGGGTGGATCCGAATTGGAACCGAAATAGAAGAGGTGCACCCCTTTTGAGCTTCACCGCACAGCATGTCGTTCCCGCCCCCCGCGAACAGGTGTGGACATGGCATACCCGTCCCGGAGCACTGAGCCGGCTCAACGCACCCTTTACATTTATGACGCCCATTGCCCAAGCTACCAGCCTCGCTGATGGGACCTCTATCCTCGGCCTGCCCGCGGGTCTGCGCTGGGTTGCCCGCCACGATCTTTCTCGTTATCAAACGGGCTACAGTTTTGCAGACGTCTGCATCAATGCACCCATGCGCCGCTTCGCCCACTGGCGCCACGACCACCACTTCGCCGATCACCCCACGGGTACTTTAGTCACCGATTCCGTGGACACCCGCCTGCCTTCCTCCGCTCTCGAATCCGTCTTTGCCTATCGCCAGCATCAACTCATTGAGGATTTTTCCTTCCTCAACCGGATGGGAGCCTTCCTCGAAGAAGGCACGCCGGGCCTTAAGATTGCGATTACAGGCTCCCGCGGTTCTGTCGGCCGTGCGCTGAGCGCGCAACTGCGCACTGCAGGCCACGAGGTCATCCAGTTGGTGCGCTCCGAGCCTAAGCAGGGCCAGCGGCGGTGGCGCCCCAACTCCCCTTCACCCGAGCTCCTCGAGGGAATAGATGTGCTGGTCCACCTCGCGGGCGAGCCAATCTTTGGCCGCTTCAATGACTCCCACAAGGCAGACATCCGCGACTCCCGCGTCGACCCCACCCGCCTGCTTGCCCAGCTGGTTGCCAATACTTCCTCTGTGCGCACCATGGTCACAGCCTCAGCAATCGGCATCTACGGCGCCGACCGTGGTGCTGAAGAACTGACGGAAGACTCCGAGCGCGGCGAAGGCTTCCTCGCCGATGTCGTCACCGACTGGGAGGAGGCGACCTCCTCTGCCCGCCAGGCAGGAAAGCGAGCAGTCAATATCCGCACAGGAATCGCCCTTTCAGGAAACACCGGGATGCTCCCGATCCTGCGGGCACTTTTTTCCACTGGACTGGGCGGAGCCTTCGGCAAAGGCGAGTTTTGGTATAGCTGGGTCGCCATGGATGATCTCACCGACATCTACTTCCGCGCGATTATTGATGAAGCCCTTTCCGGCCCCATCAACGCCGTCTCCCCCACCCCAGTACTCAACCGCGAATTCGTCTCCGCGCTCGGTGAGGAGCTCAAACGTCCCGCCCTAGTTCCCATCCCCTCCTTCGGCCCCGCCCTGCTGCTGGGTAAAGAAGGCGCCCGCGAGCTAGCTTTAGCCGATCAGCGGGTACTTCCCACGGCTTTGCAGGAGGCGGGACACACGTTCCGCTACCCCCAGGTGGCGGGAGCATTAGCCCACGAGTTGGGTGGCGAAGAACTGTGGACTCCGTGACTTCGGTAGGGTTGGCACGAGTTTAGTTTTTTTATCTCCCCGACCACACGAATGGACTGAGATTTTCCAGTGTCTGAAGAATCCACCTCACAAGTGCCCACCTTGCTACCTGACACCCCGGTTGAGCCAGTAACGCTCGAGCGCGTGGCAGAAATCTTTGATTCAGAGAACCTCCAATACCGCATCGAGGAGCAGCCGGTAGATGAGGATGAGACCGTCCGCATCCTGCGCACCGGTTTCTCCAACGCTGCCATCGCTCTCCAGCTGCGCAACGACACACTTACCGTGGACTCCGTCTGGCGCGGGACCTTTGCCACCACGGAAGGCCCCAAGCTGCTCAGCGTTATCAACTCGTGGAATCAACAGAGCTTTGCGCCCACACTGCGCTTTTTTGAAGGCCCCGATAACACCCTTGCGGCCTCCGGCGTGCGCGAGCTTGACGTGACCCACGGGGCTTCGCGCAACCAGCTTGGCGCCTTCGTGATGTCCACGCTCGACGCCATCCTGCAGTCCTTTTCTTTCCTCGAAGATCAATACCCGGCGCTCGTAACCTGGGAGGAGCCGAACCATGACTAACACCGACTTCACTTTGCCCGTTGTCACCCTCGATCGCGTCATCGACGCCATGTCTACTTTCGACGTCGAACTCGAGTCCACCACGGGCAGCCTCGATGCCGCAACGGCCAACCTCAACGGACTCCCCTGCATGTTTGCTGTGCTCGACTCCGTAGTCATCGTCCGTTGCGACGTACCCACGGATGCCAGCTTCTCCGCTGCCGACGCAGGTCTTTTCCTCGCGGCCAATCAGATTAACTCGGTGGCCTTCGGCGCGCGCGTTGTCATCACGGACCACGACGACATGCTCGTCGTCCGCTCAGAGCGCGACATTCCTTGCGCCGCCGGACTCAGCGATGAGCAGCTTAATTCCGCGCTCAAGGCCGCGGTCGACGCCGTCATCGGCGCTCAAGATGCCATGGTGGCCGCTGCCGAGGAGATGAGCAAGCTCGGCTCAGAAACGGCCGCCGCTGCCAGCGCCAACGAAGAATAGCTCTTAAGGCGACTCCCCAAAAGCAATCATCCCCAGTACCTTTCCTCATCATGGGAAAGGTACTGGGGATGAAAGCTACGCGGGCCCTAAGACTCTTGAGCCTGCGAATCTTGGTTCTCCGCAGGTTCCTGCGCTGCCGCGCCCTCGGCAGAATCTACAGAATCAGCAGGATCAACCACATCAGCCAAATCCTCAGCTTCAATCGAGCCCTCTGTATCTTCGCCGACTTTCATGGGGTTGTCAGCTGAACGCGACTGGGCAACGTCATCCAAAACGGCGTGAATATAAGGGGCGGCCTGCGCAGTGGAGTACTCGGAAGCCAACTCAACACCTTCGACTACGGCGGTGGCCGTAGGAATGTCTGGGTTGAAGAGCAGTTCCCATACCGATACGCGCATGATGGCGCGGTCCACAGCAGGGATGCGGTGAAACTCCCAGTCCTCCGAGAGGAAACGCGCGATGGTTTCATCGATGGCGTCGAGCTCTTCCGCGGCGCCCGCCACGATTTCTTTGGTGTAATCCGCGATCGGGGCTACGCCGTTGCGCTGATCACGGGCCAAAGATATACGGTCTTCCACGATTGCCACCGGGTCGACATCGCGGTTTTCCGCCTCGTAGAGGATATCCGCTGCGCGACGCCGCGCGCGATAACGGGCGGTATGGCGCTTGTGGTTAATACCGGACTTGCGCGGATGCTCAGCGAGGGACTCGTTGTTCTCAGACACGTACGCTACCTAGTTGTTGACGCGGGAGAGATACTCGCCAGTGCGGGTATCGATCTTGAGGACGTTGCCGATCTCGATGAAGAGCGGGACCTGAATCTCCGCGCCGGTCTCGAGGGTGGCGGGCTTGGTGCCGCCGGAAGAGCGGTCGCCCTGCAGGCCCGGCTCGGTGTGCTCGACCTTAAGGTCGACGGAGATAGGCAGCTCGCCGAAGAGGACCTCGCCATCGTGGAAAGACACCTGTACGCGCATGTTCTCGAGCAGGAACTTGCCGGCATCGCCGAACTTATCGAAGGGAATCTCGAACTGCTCGAAGGTCTTATCATCCATGACAACAAAGTTGGTGCCATCGTTGTACAGGTAGGTCATATCGCGGCGGTCGACGGTTGCCGTCTCCACCTTGACGCCAGCGTTGAAGGTCTTGTCCGTGACCTTGCCACTGACAACATCCTTCAGCTTCGTACGGACGAAAGCGGGGCCCTTGCCCGGCTTAACGTGCTGGAATTCGATGATCTGCTGTAGCTTGTTATCGAGCTTGAGAACGAGACCGTTCTTAAAGTCGGTGGTATCAGCCATGGATTAATCTCCCGGGGGATCGTGGATGAAAAGATGAAAACAGTGTTTTAGCATACCCCAGCCCCCGCGGGCGACGCGAAAAGGGCAAGGAGCTTGGCACTTAACCCGCGGAGCCACGCCAGGGAATACGCAATTCTCTAGAGAATGCGCAGCTCTTTGGAGGCCTTAGTGATAATCTTCGGCGCACCGTCGGTGATGATGAGGGTATCTTCGATGCGCACCCCGCCCTTGCCAGGCACATAGACACCCGGCTCGATGGTCAAGGTCATGCCGGCCTCCAGCGTACCGCTGCCGGTCTTGGCCGCCGCAGGAGCCTCGTGAACTTCCAGGCCAACGCCGTGGCCAGTCGAGTGCACAAAAGCCTCACCATATCCGGCTTCCTCGATGATGTCGCGGCACGCGGCGTCGACGTCGACCAGCTTGGTTCCTGGGGTCGCCGCCGCCACACCTGCCAGCTGAGCGCGCAGAACAAGGTCATAGATCTCGCGTGCGAAATCGTTGGCCTCACCAATAACGAAGGTGCGCGTGCAATCGGAGTTAAAACCCCGCGCGTGGGCGCCGAAATCGATGGTCACGAGTTCGCCAGACTCAATCACGCGGTCGCCTGCACTATGGTGCGGCATCGCGGAGTTCGGGCCCGAGGCCACGATGGTGTCGAAGCTGACGCGCTCCGAACCCGCCATCCGCATGCGATACTCCAAGTCCGCCGCGACCTCGCGCTCGGTGCGCCCGGCTGCCAACTCACCAGCGGCGAGCAAAGACTCCAAAGAATCGTTGGCCAGATCAGCGACCTCCTCCAGGCGGCTGAGTTCATGAGGATCCTTGATGAGCCGAATCTTTTCTATCACTCCGCTTACTGGGACGAGGGTTATATCCTCCGGCAGAGCCTTTTCAAGGGCGCGTAGCTGGGAAACAGTGACATAGTCCGCTTCGAAGCCGACGCGTTGCGGTCCCTCAAGGGTCTTGAGCAGGGCAGGCCCGACAGAACGCCCGAGGATAGCCTTCAGATCCGGAACCTCGGCTGCAATCTGCGTGGTGTAGCGCCCGTCAGTCGCCATCACTGCAGAAAGGTCCTTGCGGAGCAGCAAACCACCATTGGATCCGGAGAAGCCGGACAGATAGCGCACGTGAATAAGGTGCGTCACCAACATCGCATCAATGCGCTGCGCCGCCAACTGCGAAGCCAGCTTGCGGCGACGGTTGCTAAAACGGGTATCTGCCAAGGCCATTGAACTTCCTCTATCTCTATTTATCTGTGCGTGGGCGTTTTCTAGCCCTTCACACTAGTCGACGCCGCCGTTAAGCGTTGGCAAACCGCCTTAGTCTTGGGCAAAGAAATCGACGGCGGCGATGTAGCCGAATACCCCGAGCCCCGCGATGACTCCGCGTGCTATCGGGCTGAGATAGGAGTGGTGCCGAAAGGCCTCGCGGGCGTGAACGTTAGATATATGGACTTCCACGAAGCCACGGCCATCAGCGACTTCTGCGAGCGCATCACGCAGCGCCACCGAGGTATGGGTAAAGCCGCCAGGGTTGATGATGACGGGCCAGCCCGCATCTGCCGCCTCGTGCACCTTGTCGATGAGCTCGCCCTCATGATTGGACTGGAAGAACTCCGTGTCTATCGAGTGTTGGGCAGCGTGCTCGCGAACCCGCGACTCAACATCTGCGAGCGTTGTTGTTCCATAAACCTCGGGCTGCCTCTTACCGAGGCGGTTCAAGTTAGGGCCGTTGAGAATGAGAATTTTCATAACGAGGATTCCGTTCCTTGCAGTACTTCCGGTTGCCCACCACAAGGAGATGGGCGCTGGTTGCATTGTTGAGCTTTAGGTTGATGAGCTTTAGACGGAGATGGCCGCGTAGGCCGCCTCTAGTTCCTCCATCGAGGGCCCCTCAAGGCGGGTGGTCTGCGCAATTCCAGTCAAGGCCACGAACCTGATGTGCCCGTCGCGGTTCTTCTTATCATGCGTCATTGCTTCATAGAGCTCCGGGAAGTGCCCGGCCTCATAGGTCACCGGCAAGCCGACTGAGAGCAAGATATCTCGATGCAGATTGAGAAGCTCCTCATCGATGAATCCGCGGTTGTAGGAGAGGTTGGCCACAAACATCATGCCCACGGCCACCGCTCTTCCGTGGCGCCAGGTGTAGTGCTCGCGCAACTCGACTGCGTGACCAAAGGTATGTCCGTAGTTGAGAATCTCGCGCAGTCCGGACTCCTTCAAATCCGCGCCAACCACAGCGGCTTTGACCGTCACGGAGCGCTCAATGAGTTCAGGCAGATACTGAAGAGGATCGAGGCACGCGGCGGGGTTCTCTACATAGCGTTCGACGATGACGGGATCGTGGATGAGCCCGGTCTTGATGATCTCAGCTGAGCCCGCCACGATTTCTTCCTCCGGAAGGGTGAGCAAGCGATCAAGATCCATAAACACGGAATCCGGCTCGTGGAACGCACCCACCAGGTTCTTCCCGGCATCCGTGTTGATGCCAGTCTTGCCGCCGACGGCTGCATCAACCATGGCCAACAGCGTGGTTGGCGCCTGGATAACCTTGATCCCGCGCATCCATGTTGCGGCGAGGAAGCCAGCTAAGTCAGTAGCAGCGCCGCCGCCTAATCCGACGACTAGGTCCCTGCGGCTAAAGCCTTCTTCCCCGAGACGATCCCACAGTCCCCCAAGTACCTCGAGGTTCTTTGCAAACTCGGCGTCAGGAATCTCGAGCAGAGTGACGCGGATGTTGCGTGCCTGGGCCTCAGACGCCAGGTGGCGGGCAGCTGCAGCCAGGGGCGGTTGGAAGACTACGGCGACCTGTGCGGCTCCCACGGCCTTGATGCGGTCGGCGATGGCATCTGTCAGGCCGTGGCCAATATGGACCACGTAGGGGTTGGGGCCGTTAACGCTGATGGTCTTGAGCATTGAGAGAACTTTCCTTCAGTGGCTTATAGCTGGCTTTTAGCTGACTTATATCCGGCTTTACATAGAGTAAGGGCTTTGTGACTTAAGGCCCCAGAGAAGTACTACAGGGTCTCCATAAAACTCAAGACCTCTCCCACCACCTGCTGCGGGGAGCGGGAGCCAGTGCGGATCTTAAAGTCCGCCACTTCCGTATAGAGCGGGCGCCGCGCTTCGAGGAGAGTGCGGTAATGGCCTATGGGATCTGCAGACTGAAGCACCGGCCGTGAATCATCCCCCGCCGTGCGGCTGGCGCCCTCCTCAGCAGTGATCTCAAGATAGATCACCGTGTGACGATCTAAGAGCTCACGCGTTGCTTCGCTGAGCACCGCTCCTCCACCGAGGCTGACTACGCCTTTGCTTTCAAGTGCCTGGGCTACAATGCGGGCTTCAACTTCACGGAACTTCGGCTCCCCTAGCTCGGCGAAAACCTCGCCACAGCTCTTGCCATATTCTGCGGCGACGAGATCATCCGAATCAACCAACTCGCAGTTCAGCGCGTGCGCAAGACGCAGGCCGATGGTCGACTTGCCCGCCCCAGGGGGACCGACCAAGACGATGCGCGGTCGGGGGTTTCCGGTGACGGCAACGGGTGTTGTCATTGCTTACTCCTCGTCAAAGTCCAAACGCTGGGAAACATAGTCATTGTAGGTGGAGATATTGCGGGAAGTCTCCGAGAGACTGTCACTGCCAAACTTTTCTAGTACCGCGCGGGCAAGAACCAAGGCCACCATGGCCTCAGCGACGACGCCGGCAGCTGGTACCGCGCACACATCCGAGCGCTGGTGAATGGCCGAAGCGGCAGCACCGCTGTCCATATCCACGGTCTTCAGTGCGCGTGGAACGGTGGAGATGGGCTTCATAGCAGCACGCACGCGCAGCGGCTGGCCATTAGTCATGCCGCCCTCGAGCCCGCCGGCGCGATTGCTAAGCCGCTCGACGCCGTGGGCGGTGCGCACTATCTCATCGTGAGCCTCGGTGCCGCGGCGCCGCGCCTCCGCAAAACCGTCCCCAATTTCCACGCCTTTAATAGCTTGGATCCCCATGAGGGCCCCGGCTAGCTGGGCATCAAGGCGATCCTCGCCGGAAACGTGAGAGCCTAGGCCGATGGGTAGGCCCTCAACGATGACCTCGACCACCCCACCGAGGGTATCGCCCTGCTTCTTCGCTGCCTCGATCTCAGCGATCATCTCCTTCTCCGACTCTGTGGAAAAGGCGCGCACTGGTGACTCATCGATGCCGCCCAGATCCTCAAAACTGGGGTCAGGGCCAGAATAGGGCTCAGAAGCACCGATGGAAATCACGTGGGAGAATACCTCCACGCCCAGCGTCTCACGCAGGAAGTTACGGGCCAGCGTTGCTGCAGCAACACGAGCGGCCGTCTCACGCGCGGAGGAACGCTCCAGCACCGGGCGGGCCTCGCTGTGGTCATACTTGATCATTCCGGCGAAGTCGGCGTGGCCGGGGCGAGGACGGGTAAGCGCCGCACCCCGCCCGGAGGACATGGCTTTCGCTGCCTCGCCATCCTGTGGATCGAGCGGATCCGGGGACATGACAGTAGTCCATTTTGGCCACTCGGTATTACCAATCATGATGGCGATAGGGCTTCCCAGGGTGAGCCCATGCCGAATGCCGGTGAGCAGGGTCAACTCATCCGCTTCAAACTTCATCCGGGCTCCGCGGCCGTAGCCGAGGCGGCGACGCGAAAGCTGAAGCGCGATGTCATCCTTAGTGATGGGAACGCCCGCCGGCATACGCTCAATCATGGCGATGAGCGCTTGGCCGTGGGATTCACCTGCAGTAGTCCAACGAAGCATGCCCGTCATTATCGCACGAGCGTCACTTAAGGCGAGGCATGTGGCCCCCGATTGGAGCCTAATCACACCATAAAGGGTGCCCAAAAGGGTGCCCAGCCAGACGCAATGGCGCTACCCAGCAGCATCCCCGGACCGTGCGCGGGAGGGCGCCTAGAGCCCCGAGCGCTAAGAAAGGCGGCGTGAACCAAAGTCCACAGCGCCGCAACGACTATCGCACCGAGTACCGCCAGCGCTCCTCCGCAGACCGCACAGGTGATCCCCAGCGGCAGCGCCAGTTTTATGTCTCCGCCTCCTATGCCGCCTCTAGTGATTGCCAAAGCCAAATACAGCACCGGCCAGATAAGACCTGAAAGAACAAGAGCTGGAAAAGCCTGCTCGAAAGAAAGTAAATGCGGAGCTAAGACTAGGAAGAACAAGGACGCCGCCCCCGCCGGAATGGTCAGTATGTCTGGCAAACGCCGATGGCGCAGGTCCCACCAGCACAAGGCTAAAGCCCAGCACGAGATCAAGACCACCAGGGCTGACAGCATCATCGGTGCCACTTGAGGCACCGGCTCTAGCCCGGCTAATCCCCCACTCAGCTGTAGTCTTTGCCCCAAATACGATGTCTGCCCCATGAATTAAGCAGGCTAGCGCCAAGGGAGATGGGCCGCGCGCCGTAGCACTCTAAATGGTGTATTTCTCTCTACTTCATGCCGCCGCGCAGCGCTAGCTCGGCGTTGAGAGCGGCAAACATGGCCTCGCGCGGCGCTGCCTGTCCGGTAAAAAGCTCGAATTGGCTAAAGGCTTGGTGCGCGAGCATGACCTGCCCTCCGACAGTCCTGTAGCCGTCGGCGGCCGCGAAGATAGTAAGCGGGGTGGGCCAGGGATCATAAATAACGTCAAATACTGGCGCATGGGATAGTTCCGGAAGATGCCCTTCCAGCGCCCGCGAGGGAACCGTGGATACCACCACATCGGAAGAACGCGACAAGCGCGCCAACTCTGCTGAATCATCATCGAAGCTCATGCCACGCAGCTCCACGCCCAGAATAGCTGCCAACGGTTCCAATTCCTGGAGGCGGTCACTACGGTTGAGCACGGTGACCGCCTTCGCGCCATAGCGTGCCAGCCCCCACAGCGCCGGGCGGGCCGTGCCGCCAGCGCCAATGATGGTGGCGTGCTCAATGGAGGCATCTCCGAGAAGTTCACCTAGGGCACCAAGCACCCCGTCGGCGTCCGTGTTATCAGCGAGCCAGCCCTGCGGTGTGCGCACCAAGGTATTGGCTGAGCCGATGAGGCGAGCGCGATCAGTGGCGACATCGCCAAGCGCGAGGGCCGCGAACTTGCCGGGCATCGTCACTGAGAAACCACGAAAGTCCTCTGGGGCTTGCTCTAGAAACTTCGGCAGGGTTTCATCCGTCACCTCAAAGCGGGTATAGGACCAATCCCCCAACCCCAAGGCCGCATAGCCAGCATTATGCAAGAGCGGCGAGAGAGAATGCTCGATGGGTGAACCAAGAACTGCTGCGCGAGGCATGGTGGATGAAATCTCCTAATACTCGAATGCCAATACTGGGCCAGCACGGAGGCACAGCCCAGAAAGTGCCAGCCGCGACTTAACTTTAGGGTGCCGGGTTCTCCGCAGCCGGTGCTGGTGCTTCGCCGGCAGCTGGGTCCTGCTCGTCGAGAGGAGTGCCGCCGGCGGCACCTTGGTCGGGGTTGCCGCGCTGGGAGTTGAGGATACCGGAGTTGATGGCATCATCCACGCGGGCGAGGTGATCATCGTAGTTATCGGTGAATACCGTGGTGCCCTGCTGGTCGACGGTGACGAAGAACTTCCAATTGCCCTCCGCCGGATTCTCCATGGCCAGGATGGCTTCCTCAGAAGGCGAGGCGATTGGCGTATCCGGCAGTCCCTCCTTGGCGTAGGTATTCCACGGGGTGACCTCGGCGCGTGCCTCGTCTGTGGTGGCCAGCTCCACATCGGGCAGGCCGTAGTTGACGGTGGAGTCGAACTCGAGACGCATTGGCTCGGCCAAGCGGTTCAGGATGACGCGGGCCACCTTGTTGAACTCCCCTGCGGGCGCCTCGCGCTCAATGAGGGAGGCCGCGGAAAGCAGCTGATAGGGGCTGAGGTTGATAGCCTTCGCGCGATCGACGATGTTGGTGTCGTTGTAGCGCTTGGTGGAGCGGGTGATCAGATCGGTGAGGATTTCCTCAGCGCTCATGTTCGGGTTAATCACGTACTGGCCGGGGGCGATGAGCCCCTCGAGGCGCTTTGGATCCTCACCGCGAGCACGGATGGCATCAAGAGCCCACTCCGGCGCACCCAGCTTGGCTGGGTCCACGGCGGCGGCTACCCTCTCCAAATCCTCCTTGGAGACGCAACCCCCATCGCCACAGGAAACCTGGGAGATCATGGAGTAGATGCCATAGCGGACATCGCCGCCCACCACGTTGACATCGGAAAGGGTGGAACCGCCCTTGACGTCAAGCAAGTCAACCTTGTTGTCTTTGTCGAGCAGAGCGCTCACGGCGGACTTGGCACTCATCTCTTCCTCGAGGCGGTAGAAGCCCGGCTCGATCTGAGAGGCTCGGGGGTTGGAGGATGCAGCAGATGTAAAGGCCTCCGCGGTCTTGACCACGTTCTTCTCCACGAGGTCGGGGGCAAGCTCCGACATCGAGGAGCCCTCTGGGATCTCGATCAGCTGCGTCACGCCATTACCGGTTCCCTCGTAGTCCAAGGTATTTCCTCCTCCCAACAGTCGGAAGCCGATGTAGCCCAGCGCCCCGACGATGAGCACGATGGAGGCAAGGAGCACAGCAACGCCGCGCTGGCGACGCTTGACGTACTTCGGTTCCATCGATCTGCCGATGCGGGTTTGATTCCGGCTCACGTACTTGATCTCCTATGGGTTGGGGCTTGATTTTCTAGGCCTGGGACGAGTTGAGAATCCGCTGGCGAGCATCCAGCCACGATTGCAAAATCTCCACGGCCGCCGCTTGGTCAATGACGCTACGGCCCTTCTTCTCTGAAACTCCGGAGCTACGCAGCGCTTGGGCGGCCACCACAGTGGTCAGCCGCTCATCTGCCATGCGCACCGGAATTGCGCCCGCGTTAGGGTTCGCGGCGCGACTCAGGCGCCTATTTATACGGAAGGCGATTTCCTTTGCGTGTTTGACGCTCTTTGAGCCATTGCCATGCAAGTCTCGCGGGAGGCCAACAACGACTTCTACCACCTGATACTGCTCAATGAGCGCCAGGATGGCGTCGATGTCACCCTTGTCCGAGTCACGCAGCCCGGTTTCGCGTGCCACGGTTTCTAGGGGCATGGCGAGCTTGGCATCCCGGTCAGATACCGCCACACCGATGCGCACAGTCCCCACGTCCAGCGCTAGGCGGCGTCCCTCCCCGGGATCATTGACCCCGGGACTATCTGGTGAAACCTGCGCCATGGTGACCTTTCGCGAGAGACTGTAATTGATAACAAGACGGTTAAGTTTAGGCAACAACTTAAGATAACACGTATTGCAACACTAATTAACATCTCACGCGGGCAGCCGCCCACAAACTTCTGTCCTTAGCGGGCCGCCAGCTTTGATAGGCCATCCTTGACTGCCGCAAATCCGCTCTCGGCGCCGGCAGCATTCGCGCCCGATCCCTGCGCCATGTCCGCCTTGCCACCACCGCGTCCATCGACGTACTGGCCGAATTGCTTAACGATGTCGCCCGCCTTGACCCCGCGCTCAACCGCGCTCGGGGTGGCAGCCGCAATGAAGGGGAACTTGCCATTAGATACCGCGCCCAACAAGACAACCGCGTCCTGCTCGCGCAGGCGATTGCGCACATCAGTGGCGATGGTGCGCAGATCCCCACCAGCGGTGCCCTGTGGAAGCTGGAGTGCCACGACCTTGAAGCCGTTGACTTCCTGAGCAGAAGCGATGAGCTCGGCAGCGCGCGCAGCTAGCTGTGCGTTGCGCAGGCTCTCAATCTCCTTCTCTGCAGCCTTGAGCTTTTCGGCCAAGCTGCTGACACGCTCGGGCAGGTCAGTCGACTGCACTTTCAGCTCTCGCGACACGCCCTCCACCAAAGCGGTCTCCTTGGAGTAGTAACGGAAGGCATCGAGCCCGGAATAGGCCTCGATGCGGCGCGCGCCGGAGCCCACGGAGGACTCTCCCAGGACGGAAACGGGGCCAATCTGGGAGGAGTGCTTGACGTGGGTGCCGCCGCAGAGCTCGATAGAGAAAGGGCCGCCGATCTCGACGACACGGACCTGCGAGCCATAGTTCTCGCCGAAGAGCGCCATGGCGCCCATCGACTTGGCCTTATCCAGGGTGGTCTCGATGGTGGTTACTTCCAAGTCTGCGTCTACTGCCTGGTTAGTAATCGTGGCGATCTCTTGGAGCTGCTGCGGGGTGAGCTGCTCGGTGTAGTTGAAGTCGAAGCGCAGGTAGCCGGGGCGGTTCAAGGAACCTGCCTGGACTGCGGTGGGGCCAAGCACCTGACGCAAAGCTGCGTGAATGAGGTGGGTGGCCGAGTGCGCCTGGACAGCGCCGTGGCGCCACTTCTCGTCCACGATGGCCTCGACGGAGGAACCTAGGTCCAGTCCGCCGGAGGTCACGGTAGCCTTGTGAACCCACAGGCGCTTGCCGATCTTCTGCACGTCCCCAACCTCGAGCAGGGTATCCCCTGCCACGATGCGGCCGTGATCTGCGACCTGTCCGCCAGACTCTGCGTAGAGCGGGGATTGATCCAAAATGACCTCGACGTGCTCGCCCTCGTGTACCTCGTTGACCTTCTGACCGTCGCGCACGAGGCCAATGACCTTCGAGGCAGAGCTGAGCTCATCATATCCAGTGAATACCGTCGGATCATTGTCCACCCACTCGCGGTAGAGGGAGAGATCGGTGTGCCCGTGCTTCTTGGCGCGGTTATCGGCCTTGGCACGGCTGCGCTGCTCGTTCATTGCCGCATCGAAGCCCTTCATGTCCACATCGAGGCCCGCCTCATGGGCCATCTCAAGGGTCAAGTCGATGGGGAAACCATAGGTATCATGCAGCTCGAAGGCCTTGGAACCGGACAAAACCTTCGGCGTCTTAGCGCGCGAGGTGGCCTTGAGCTCCTCCACAGCCTCATCAAAAAGCTTGGTGCCGGACTCCAGGGTCTTGAGGAATGCCTTCTCCTCGTTGACGGCGACGCGGATGATGCGCTCGCGGTTGTCTGCAATCTCCGGGTAGGAAGGCGTCATGGCGTCCATGATGGTGTTCATGAAACGCTCCATGGTGGGTTCAGTAGCGCCCAGAAGCTTGGCCGAACGCGAGATGCGGCGCAGCAGGCGGCGCAAAATGTAGCCGCGGCCTTCGTTGCCAGGGGTAACACCGTCGAGGATGAGCATCATGCCCGTGCGCGAGTGATCGGCGATGACGCGGAAACGAATGTTGTCCTCGTGGGCAACTCCTTCACCGTACTTAGAGCCGGTCAGGTTTTCCGCCTCGATGATGACAGGACGCAGCAGGTCCGTTTCGTAGACATTATCCACACCCTGCAGGATGCAGGCGACGCGCTCGATGCCCAGGCCGGTATCGATGTTCTTCTTCGGCAGCGGGCCGAGGATCTCATAGTTGTCCTTGCCAATGCCCTCGCCGCGCTCATTCTGCATGAACACGAGGTTCCACAGCTCCATGTAGCGGTTGTCATCCGCCACTGGGCCGCCCTCGGCGCCGTACTCCGGGCCACGGTCGTAGTAGATCTCGGAACAAGGACCACAGGGGCCGGGGATGCCCATGGACCAGTAGTTATCCTCCATGCCTAGGCGCTGGATGCGCTCTTTGGGCACGCCAATCTTTTCGTGCCAGATAGTGGCGGCCTCATCGTCATCGAGGTAGACAGTGACCCACAGGCGCTGGGGGTCGAGGCCAAAGCCACCCTCCTCCAGCGAGCCGGTCAGCAGGGCCCAAGCATGCGTGATGGCCCCTTCCTTGAAGTACTGACCAAAGGAAAAGTTTCCGGCCATCTGGAAGAAAGTATTGTGGCGGGTGGTAATGCCCACCTCTTCGATATCGAGGGTGCGCACACACTTTTGGATCGAGGTGGCAGTGCCATTCGGGAAAGGCGGATTCTGCTGCCCCAAGAAGTAGGGCTTGAAGGGCACCATGCCGGCGTTGACGAACAACAGGTTAGGATCATCCAGGATCAAAGAGGCGCTGGGCACCGCCTCGTGACCAGCCTTAACGAAGTGCTGGGTGAAACGTTCCCGGATCTCATGTGTCTCCACGATCTATTTTCCTTACTGTTGAAAAAGGCTTGCGAACTAAATAAATGCTGCTCCAACTCTACTCGTGTCAGCAAAGCTGGCTAAAAAGAGTGTGCCTAAAAGAGCAGGCTTTGAAGAGTGGGCTAAACGCAGTCGAGGACAATCCTAGCTATTTGCCGCGCCCGCGTGCACCTTTGCCGCGGATAATCTCGCGCAGGCGTCCTAGGTAATCAAAGATGCGCTTCTCCGCGCCATGATCGCTGGGCTGGTAGTACTGCGCGCCCTCCAGGGAATCCGGCAGGTACTGCTGGCTGACGACGCCGCGCGGATCATCATGCGGGTAAACATAGTCCACGGCATTACCCAGCTTCTTGGCTCCTTCGTAGTGCCCATCGCGCAGATGCGGCGGGACGTGCCCGCTCTTGCCTGCCTGGACATCGGCTTGGGCAGCGGAGATTGCCTCGATGACGGAGTTGGACTTGGGAGCGGTGGCCAGGTGAATGGTGGCCTGGGCCAGCGGGATGCGCGCCTCCGGCAGACCAATGAGCTGAGCTGCCTGCGCGGCGGCCACCGCCACCTGCAAAGCCGTGGGATCCGCCATGCCGATGTCCTCCGAGGCGTGGACCATGAGTCTGCGCGCAATAAAGCGCGGATCCTCTCCCGCCTCGATCATGCGGGCCAAGTAGTGCAGTGCCGCGTCGACGTCGGAGCCACGGATGGACTTGATGAAGGCGGAGACGACATCGTAGTGCTGGTCGCCGTCGCGGTCATAGCGCACGACCGCTCGGTTAACGTTGTCTTTGATGGTCTGCGTGCTCAGCTCCTGGCCATCCTCGACCGCCTCGGCGGCGGCCTCGAGGTAGGTCAGAGCACGCCGCGCGTCTCCGCCGGCCAGCAATACCAGTTGATCGAGCGCATCCTCGCTAAGGGAGACGCCCCCGCCAATTCCGCGCGGATCCTCCACGGCGCGGCGGATAAGCCCCTTGAGGTCCTCCTCGCCCAGGGAATTGAGCTGGAGCAACAAAGAGCGTGACAGCAACGGCGCGACCACCGAGAAGGAAGGGTTTTCCGTGGTGGCCGCCACGAGGAGCACAGTGCGGTTTTCTACTGCGGCCAGCAAAGCATCCTGTTGGTTCTTGGAAAAACGATGCACCTCATCGATGAATAAGACCGTGCGCCGCCCGGCCACAAGTTCGCGGCGCGCGTGCGTAATGACCTCGCGCACCTGCTTGACCCCGGAATCTAGGGCCGATAGGCCGACGAAGTTCTGTCCCATGGCGCGCGCCACCAGCGAGGCTATCGTGGTCTTTCCGGTGCCGGGCGGGCCGTAGAGAATGACTGAGGCCTCCCCCGATCCCTCGACCAGCCTGCGCAAAGGCCGCCCAGGCCCTAAGAGGTGATCCTGTCCCACGACCTCGTCGAGCGTGCGCGGGCGCATACGCGCTGCCAGGGGCGAATCGGCGTGGGTGCGAAAGAGGTCTTGGCCCACTCCGCCCAGTCCTGGCTGCGCTGAGTCTGGCGAGCTCTGGCCGAAGAGTGCGTCTTGTGCCACTTAAGCTTCTCCGTTTAAGACTTATCGTGCAAGCGCTGGGCCACCGTGGTGCCGAATTCGGCCACGGGTGTACACACCGCGCTTCCGCACTGACCCGCGTAGCGGGCTAGAGCCTCGAAAGTTTCATAGAGGTCACGCCGGATGAGGAGCTCCTCTGGCTCGAAGTGACCGGAGTCCCCTGGGCGCAACAAGGAGTGCTGCGAATCGTGGTTGATCTCTGCCTCGCCGCGAGCCAGGGCTACAACGCCCTCAATGCCGCCCGCATACATGGTGGTCACGCTCGAGAGCGCCCAACCAATGAGCGAGGCGACGATTAGCTCATGCAGGTAGTCCGAATCACCGAAACGCGGCCACACCTCGACGACTTGGCGGACCCAAGCGTTGATGAAGGCATCGGCCTCCTCGTTGGAGATGGGCCGCGAGAAGAGGAACTGCGGGAATCCCGCAATGACGCAGGCCACGTCGAAACCGACGTTGCGGAAACCAGCCCACTCGTAGTCCAAGAAGAACACACGCTGGGAGATAACGATGTTATCCGGGGAGAGGTCGAAGGGCGTAAAGGCCCGGTTACTCCCCGAGCGCAGGGTCGAGGTGGCGTGCTCGGCTAGGCGAACGAAGTGCTCGGGAGCCTCCAAGCCGGCCTCACGCAGAATATCGCGCCCGATGAGGATGGAGCGCTGCAGCGACTCATCACGCAGCGCTTGGTGCTCGGCATAGTCGGGGTACTGGCGCAGCAGGCGGTGAAGGAGCCGATCATAGTCCTGCTCACGCCCAGCAGTTCCGGCATGCATCTGCCCCAGGGCCGTGCCCAAAGAGCGCACGACTTTAAGCCGCTCCTCATCTTTCGCGCTCATGAGGGTATCAGCCAGGGTATCGCCTTCCCCCAGATCGCTGAGAACGAGAATCCGGCGATCTAAGTCATGGGCCAACAGAACCGGCCCCGGACGAACATCTTCGGACAAGGAAGTAGTGAACTGGTAAGCCACCACCTCGCGCAGCAGCGCGGCATCATCAATGGCGTGGCCGGTAACCGGGCTGTATTTGATGACGACGGAGCGCTGCGGCAAGAAGGCGCTCGGAGAAATTCGCACGCGCAGCACCAGGGCATGCCCGGAGCCGCCGAGGTCTTCGACTGCGGTCATATCAGGCTCGCCACCATAGCGGCTCATCAGCAGCTCAGCTGCAACCTTGATGACCTCGTCTTGACTCAGCGATTCTTCCGAATTCACTCTTTCTCCTCGCACTAGTAACACCGGGATTTAGGCGCTGGGCGCCACGGATATAGCGAACCTAGGAGGCTACGCTCATCCTCCGATTACTTTTCTGGCTGCTTTTCCGGTTGCTTGGCAGCCTTCTTCTTTTCCGGCTTGAAATCCACGCCGGTCTCGCGGCGCTGTGCCGCGGGGATCGGTGCGGGGGCGTCGGTAAGCGGATCGACTCCGCCACCGGACTTGGGGAAGGCGATGACGTCACGGATGGACTCGAAGCCTCCCAGCAGGGAAACAATGCGGTCCCAGCCAAAGGCGATGCCGCCGTGGGGCGGGGCGCCGAAGGCAAAGGCGTCGAGGAGGAAGCCGAACTTCTCCTGCGCCTCTTCCTCGCCGATACCCATGACCTCGAAGACTCGCTCCTGCACGTCACGACGGTGGATACGGATGGAACCGCCACCAATCTCGTTGCCGTTGCAGACAATGTCATAAGCATAGGCGGTGGCAGAGCCTGGATCCTTATCAAAGGTATCCATCCACTCCGGCTTGGGAGAGGTGAAGGCGTGGTGCACAGCGGTCCACTTGGAATGGCCCAGGGCTACGTCACCGGAGGCGGTGGCATCAGCGGCCGGCTCGAAGAGCGGCGCGTCAACGACCCAGGTAAAGGCCCAGTCCCCTTCCTTGATGAGGCCCAACTTGGAAGCAATCTCGCCGCGGGCAGCGCCGAGCAGCGCACGGGAAGAACGGGTATCACCTGCGGCGAAGAAGATCGCGTCACCGGGCTGCGCGCCCACGTGGGCTGCAATGCCCTCGCGCTCGGCATCGGTAATGTTCTTGGCCACTGGACCGCCGAGGGTGCCGTCCTCAGCAACAGTAATGTAGGCCAGGCCCTTGGCGCCGCGCTGCTTGGCCCAGTCCTGCCAGGCATCAAACTGACGGCGCGGCTGGGAAGCTCCGCCCTCCATGACTACTGCGCCGACATACTCGTTCTGGAACACGCGGAAGGTGGTGTCTTTGAAGAAGTCGGTGCATTCGACGATCTTGATGTCGAAGCGCAGGTCCGGCTTGTCAGAGCCGTAGTACTTCATGGCATCCGCGTAGGTCATGCGCGGGATCGGGGTGGAAACCTCGTAACCAATGAGCTTCCACAGCGCGACCAAGATCTTCTCGCCGAGGGCGATGATGTCATCCTGGTCCACGAAGGACATCTCGACGTCCAGCTGGGTGAACTCCGGCTGACGGTCAGCGCGGAAGTCCTCGTCACGGTAGCAGCGAGCGATCTGGTAGTAGCGCTCCATGCCAGCCACCATGAGCAGCTGCTTGAACAGCTGCGGGGACTGCGGCAGTGCGTACCAAGAGCCCGGCTTTAGGCGGGCGGGGACCAAGAAGTCACGCGCACCCTCAGGGGTGGAACGCGTCAGGGTCGGGGTCTCGATCTCGGTGAAGTCCTCGGCATCGAGCACCTCGCGTGCGGCACGATTAGCTGCGGAACGCAAGCGCAGTGCTGCGGCCTGGCGCGCGCGGCGCAGGTCGAGGTAGCGGTAGCGCAGGCGGGTTTCTTCACCCACCTCGCCTGAAGCCGCGGGATCATCCACCTGGAATGGCAGTGCTGCAGACTTGTTGAGAACCTCGAGGTCTGCGACGTTGACCTCGATATCACCAGAGGGCAGGTTCGGGTTCTCCGAGCCTTCCGGACGCGGTTCGACCACGCCGGTTACCTTGATGCAGTATTCGGAACGCAGATCGTGCGCGCGCTCCGCCACGGCTGATTCACGGAATACAACCTGGGCAATTCCGGAACGGTCGCGCAGATCGATAAAGATAACGCCACCGTGGTCGCGACGACGGGAAACCCAGCCCGTCAGAGTTACAGTCTCGCCCGCAAGATCCTTGCGTAGCTCGCCTGCCAAATGAGTGCGCAGCACTATTGTTCAGTCCCTTCCTGAATTTTTTGCCTTAACGCTCACCCCCCGCCCCGCGTAAACGGCGCGCGCGGAGGGCGGCTTAAAAAACATGAACGGCCCAAGTCTACAGTCCGCACCCCGCAGCGGGAACTATCAGGCGCAATAATCTCAGGCAAGCATCACAACAGCTATCCCTAAGGGCAACTTCCATCTCCCTCTTCAAACGCGTTGCAGAACCATTCAGACGCAAAAGAGGGTAATACCGCACACTGCGCCAACCACCGCACCGGCTTTCTGTGCGTAGTCCGTGCGTGTTCGGTGAATGCTCTGCGGATTCGCGTTGCGCTTATGGCATTATCAGATTCATGACATTTCGCTCAGGCGCAGAGTTCGACAACACCCGCGCGCGATCCGGTGGCGGTGGGAGGCGTGGCGGCACCATCGCTGCCGGTGGCGGTATCGGCACCGTCGTCCTCATTGGCCTCTTCCTGCTGCTGGGCGGCAGCCCCTCGGACATTGGCCAGTTTCTCGGTTCGGATCAGGGCCAGGAGCAGTCCCAGGGAGAGATTACAGGGGGCGATTCCAGCGATGAGTTTGCCCATTGCCGCACCGCGGAGGATGGCAACAAATATGATGATTGCCGCGTCATGTACGCCGCACAGTCCGTGGACCAAGTCTGGGAAACCCTCCTTCCGCGCGAGGCGAGCCTGCAGTACGCCAAGCCGGGTTTGGTTATCTTCCACGATTCCACGCAGAGTGGCTGCGGCATAGCTTCAGGCGCAACGGGGCCTTTCTATTGCCCCACTGATCAGACGGCCTATTTCGATACCGCTTTCTTCTCGCAGCTCCACCAGTTCGGCGCCGAGGATGCCCCGCTTGCCCAGATGTACATCGTGGCCCATGAGTTTGGCCACCACATCCAACAGCTCGAAGGCACCCTGGGTCTATCCAACTACAACGAGCCCGGCGAGGACTCGAACGCGGTGAAGATCGAGTTGCAAGCCGATTGCTATGCCGGCATCTGGGCGCATCACGCCGATGACGGTGCTGACGCGCTCCTTGATCCAATCACAGACCAGCAGGCTCGCTCAGCTATCGATGCCGCACGCGCAGTGGGAGATGACAACATTCAGGAACGCTCGGGCGGTCAGGTGCGCCCGGACCAGTGGACACACGGTTCTTCCGAGCAGCGCGCACAGGCCTTCTTGAGCGGTTACCAAAGCGGAAAGATGGCCTCCTGCGACTTCTTGGGCCGTGGGGTCTACTCCTCCTAGACTTAGTCGCCGACTTTCCTAATCTCGCAGGGCCCAATCCCCCAGCCCCAACACCCAGCCCCAATCCCCCAGCTAGTCAGGGCGCGTTGACCTTATCAACGCGCACCTCACCCCCACCCCTGAGCAGGGCTTATCCTTCCATGGAATAAACCCTGTTCCTTTTTGTTGTCATGTCATATAAGATACTTTCAGACACCAGAAAGAGGTTGAATCATGCAATTCGGAATCTTTACAATCGGCGACGTAACCACCGATCCCACCATCGGCACCACGCCCACCGAGGCGCAGCGCATCGCCAGCATGACGGAAATAGCCCTCAAGGCCGAGGAGGTAGGCCTCGACGTCTTCGCAACCGGCGAGCACCACAACCCGCCTTTCATTCCCTCCTCCCCCACGACGCACCTGGGCTATATCGCGGCGAAGACCAAGAACTTGCTGCTGTCGACGTCGACCACGCTTATCACCACTAACGATCCGGTCAAGATCGCCGAGGACTACGCCTTCCTGCAGCACATCTCCGGTGGCCGCGTCGATCTCATGATGGGCCGTGGCAACACAGGTCCTGTCTATCCGTGGTTCGGCAAGGACATCCGCCAAGGCATCCCCCTGGCCGTGGAGAACTACCACCTTCTGCGCCGCCTGTGGCGCGAGCCGGTGGTGAACTGGTCCGGCAAATTCCGTACTCCGCTGCAGGGATATACCTCCACCCCGGCACCGCTTGATGGAGTCGCCCCCTTTGTCTGGCACGGCTCGATCCGCTCTGTGCAGATCGCTGAGCAGGCCGCATACTACGGCGATGGCTTCTTCCACAACAACATCTTCTGGAACAAGGAGCACACCGCCAAGATGGTTCAGCTCTACCGCAACCGCTACGAAAAGTACGGACACGGGCGAGCGGACCAGGCCATCGTTGGCCTAGGCGGACAAGTATTCATGGCGGATACGGAGGCCGAGGCCAAGAAGTTCTTCCGCCCCTACTTCGATAACGCGCCGGTCTATGGCCACGGCCCTTCCCTCGAGGAGTTCACGTCACAGACCCCGCTTACCGTCGGCACGGTCGAGCAAGTCATCGAGCGCACCATGCAGTTTGCGGACTGGGTCGGCGACTACCAGCGTCAGCTCTTCCTCATCGACCACGCAGGCCTCCCGCAGGAGGTCGTGCTCAAGCAGGTGGAGCTCCTAGGAACGCAAGTTGTCCCCGAGCTGCGTCGCCGCATGGAGGCACGGCGCCCAGATCACGTACCCTCGGATCCGCCGACTCATTCTTGGCTCAAGGCTCACCCGGATTCCCCGCACTTTTTGGTCAACCCTGGAAAGGAGGACTAGGACATGCGTTCTTTGGTCGTAGTCACGGCTGGCTTGTCCACGCCATCTTCGACCCGCAAGCTTGCCGAAGCCCTCTGCGAGGCCACCGAGGCCCACATCACCGCCCGTGGCGAGGGCGTGGAGGTCCAGGTCATCGAGTTGCGTGAGCTCGCCACCGAGCTCGCCGCGGCGATGGTCAACTGGGGGGCGGATACTCCAAATCTGGATGCCGCCAAGCGCGCGCTGTCCACCGCGGATGGGCTCATCGCCGTCACCCCGGCCTTCCAGGGCAGTTACTCGGGGCTGTTCAAGATGTTCTTCGACACCTTGACTCCCCATGCCCTCGAGGGGCTTCCCACGCTCATCGCCGCGACCGGGGGCTCCTCGCGCCACGCGCTGATGCTTGATTACTCCCTGCGCCCGCTGTTTAACTATCTCCATGCCGTGGTGGTGCCCACCGGCATCTATCAAGCTACGGAGGACTATGGCACGCAGCACGGGGCAAGCACGAACGAGCGCATCGGCGTAGCTGCAGGCCAACTCGCCGATCTCATGGTCGCCCCGACCGACCGCGTGGGCGGGCTCAGCGGCATCAACGCCACCGACCAGGCCCCGCGCAAGACCGGGCTCGACCTCGAAGAAGACCTCATCGACTTCGGATCCCTACTCGCCGGCCACGACGGCACGGCGAGCGATTCCGATAGGGCCTAGAGCGTGCGAGTCCTAGAACTCGTCACATTGCTTTAACAGCAGCGGGTACCGGGATTGGCGTCTTGCTCGGCATAACGCGCGCGCCAGTACTCGCGCTCGCTGGGCACCGCCTCCTCGGGATGATGGGCCTTGAGGTGGGCCACGTACTTCTTATAGTCGTGGTCCCCCATCAGCTCACAGAAGTACCACTTGACGGAACTCAGTAGCGCCAGCATCAGTGGGCTCCTGTTGCTTCGAAGGTTTCCCCGTACGCGGCGGCGACCTCTTTCTCGCGCTTCGTGGACATGAGGCCGCGTGGCAGGAACATCTCCGATTGCCGGAAGGGTTCCTCGGAGGTTTCCGGTTCCTGGCCCGCTGCGCGCTCACGAACGGACTGGTAGCAGACCACGAGCGCATTGGCCACCACGATGAGCGCCAAGACCGCGAAGAGGATGGAGAGGCTGCCTTGGATGGCGGTGTTGCGCACCACGGCCGCGATGGCCTCCGGCGTGGTAGCCGTGGCGAACTCATTGAGACCTTGGTCCATCGCGTCCTTAAAGCGAGCGTGGTTGGACCAGTATCCCACCGCTGGGTCGGAGCTGAAGATCTTTTGCCAGGAAGCAGTCATGGTCACGACCAAGTCCCAGGCCAAGGGAATGGCCGGAATCCACGCCCACTTGTAGAGGCCCTTCTTCACCACCACGACAAGGATGAGGGAAAGGGCAATCGCCGCCAGCAGCTGGTTGGCAATGCCGAAGAGCGGGAAGAGAACGTTGATTCCACCCAGCGGGTCGGTGACACCCATCAACAGGATGGCTCCCCACAGGGCACAGACCACAACGGTGGAAATCCACACGCCCGGGCGCCAGGTCTGGTCACGGAAGCGGCCCAGTCCCGGTATCGCCCCGAGGGAATCAGACATCATAAAGCGGGCGACGCGAGTTCCGGCGTCGACTGCGGTGAGGATGAATAGCGCCTCGAACATGATGGCAAAGTGGTACCAGAAGGCCTGCATGGCCGGCGAGCCGAGGAGGTCCGTCATAATCTCCGACATACCAAAGGCCAAGGTAGGAGCTCCGCCGGTGCGAGATACAATGGTATGTTCGCCGACAGCCTCGGCTGCGGCATTAAGCTGGTCTGCACTAATTGGCTGCCCCGGCAGCTGTAGGGTGGCCACAAAGCTGGCGGCACCCTCCTCGGTTCCACCGGTGACGGCAGCGGGAGAGTTCATGGCGAAATAAACGTGACGGTCAATGACCACCGCGGTGACCAAGGCCATGACGGCCACGAAGGACTCCATGATCATGCCGCCGTAGCCGATGGAACGCATGTGAGATTCCTTCTCCACCAGCTTCGGGGTGGTGCCGGAAGAAATCAGCGCGTGGAAGCCAGAGAGCGCACCACAGGCAATCGTGATGAAAAGGAAGGGGAACATGTTGCCGGAAAAGACCGGCCCGTTGCCCTCAATCGCGAAAGAAGTCACCGCTGGCATCTGGATGAGGGGACGCTCGATGACAATCGCCAGCGCCAACAAGACGATGACGCCGATCTTCATGAACGTGGACAGGTAATCGCGGGGTGCGAGCAATAGCCAGACAGGAAGGACGGAGACCACGATGCCGTAGCCAATAAGCGCGAAGGCAAGGGTCTCTTTAGACCAGGTGAAGGCCTCTACTCCCCAGGCGGTATCCGCCACCCAGCCGCCGCCGACGATGGCAGCCAGCAGCAAGACGATGCCGATGAGGGAGACCTCTGAGACCTTGCCTGGGCGCAGGTAACGCAGGTACAAGCCCATGAGCAAGGCAATCGGAATCGTCATGGAGATGGAGAAAACACCCCAGGGCGATTCTGCCAAGGCATTGACCACGATGAGGGAAAGCACCGCGATGATGATGATCATGATGGCGATCGTGGCGATGATTCCGGCTATGCCGCCGACCTTGCCCATCTCGTCCTCGATCATCTTGCCCAGCGAGCGCCCACGGCGACGCGTGGACACCCACAGGACGAGGTAGTCCTGCACAGCGCCTGCCAGAATGACGCCTAAGACGATCCACAGGGTTCCTGGCAGGTAACCCATCTGCGCCGCCATGACCGGGCCGACGAGGGGGCCGGCGCCAGCAATCGCTGCGAAGTGGTGTCCAAAGAGGACTCGGCGGTCAGTAGGCACGAAGTCCTTGCCATCATTGACGTACTCAGCCGGCGTGGCACGATCGTTGCGGGGCTTGACCACCTTGTATTCGATGAGGCGGGCATAAAGCGTATATCCGATGACATAGGAGCCAATGGCGGCTAAAACTAGCCATACTGAACTAATTGTTTCCCCGCGGTGCAGTGCCAATACTCCCCATCCAGCGGCTGCCACCACGGCTGCTACGAGGATGACGAAGGTCTCAACCTTGCCTATGACGCGCTGCGGGCGCACGTTAATGGGCTTCTTTTCACCCTTGACCTCGACGAAGTCAATATCAGACTTGTCCGGGTCTGCTTGTGGGCCGACTTTTATACTCACGCTCTTCTCCTCGACGAAACTGGGCGGATAAATAAAAACTCGTGGCTCGCCCCGCATGCAGATGCATAGAAGTAGGCCTGTGCTACCCCACGCACTTGACGGTGTGAGCTACGATACAGACTAGTATCACCTATACATAATTCACACACAATAGGTTTCGCTATATTCGCTTCACAAACTTCCCAAACATCTTCACGAGGCAGTTCCAAACACACGGGCTATGTCAGCACCAACGTCAGCTGCCGAGCTCAAGTTAGAGGCAGTTGTAAGATGAAGGGCTGCAGCGATACCCGCAGGCTCCGGCTAGAACATCGCGGACTTATCCCAGGCACAAAGAACATCCCAGGCACAAAGAAAGAAGTTCTCACCCCGCATGGCAATTAGCGTCACCGATATCTTCTCCATTGGAATCGGCCCCTCCTCTTCCCATACGGTGGGACCGATGCGCGCGGCAAAGGCCTTTATAGAGTCACTTCCACACGTTCCTGCCCGGGTGCACACCGAATTGCGGGGCTCCCTCGCAGCCACCGGCCGTGGCCACGCCACCGACCGCGCGGTCATCTTGGGTCTGGCCGGATGGGATCCACTCACCGTCGCTATCGACGCCGAGCCGCAGGCGGGTCACCCCATCCCAGAACAGGGCCATGTCGAAGGACCTGCCGGAGCGATGTATTACTCGATCTCCTTCAACAGCACTCCCGTGGCCGAGCACCCCAATTGCCTTATCTTCAGCGCTTGGGACTCTGCAGGCAATGCCCTCGCCATAGAATCCGAGTACTTCTCCGTCGGAGGCGGATTCATCCTCTCCCGCGCAGAGCTCGATGCCGAGCTCAGTGCCAGCGATGAGGTTCCCGCTGGTGTCGCGGCTGCACAGGTCTCCGAGCCAGTTCCCTATGAGTTCAGTACCGCGCAGCGCCTACTTGAGCTCAGCGCGGAGACGGGCCTGGCTATCTGGGAGCTAGTCTTGGCCAACGAGGAGGTTCTCCACAAGGATGAGGGCGGCGCCGAGTATGTGCTGCACCATCTCGACCGCGTCTGGGATGTCATGCGCGAATGTGTCACCGACGGCATTTCAACGCGCGGGATCTTACCCGGCGGCCTGCATGTCTCGCGCCGGGCTCCGCACATGTACGAGCAGCTTCTCAATAGCTACCAAGACCAAGCCAGCGGCTTCTCCGCGATGGAATGGGTCAACCTGTATGCTCTCGCGGTCAACGAGCAAAACGCGGCCGGTGGGCGCGTAGTCACAGCTCCAACCAACGGCGCCTGCGGAATTATCCCCGCCGTCCTGCACTATGCCAGGGACTTTCAGGCCAACTTCACCCGTGAATCAGCGCGCCGTTATCTGCTTACGGCTGGGGCCATCGGGATGATCATCAAACAAAACGCCTCCATCTCTGGGGCCGAGGTGGGCTGCCAAGGCGAGGTCGGCTCCGCTTCCTCCATGGCAGCCGCAGGTATGACAGAACTACTCGGTGGGACGTCTGCAGAGATAGAAAACGCCGCTGAGATTGCCCTTGAGCACAACCTCGGCCTGACCTGCGATCCGGTGGGCGGGTTGGTGCAGATCCCATGCATCGAGCGCAATGCCATCGGCGCGGTCAAGTCAATCAACGCCGCACGCCTAGCCAAGATCGGCGAAGGCACCCACTACGTCACCCTGGATGCCGCAGTGCAGACCATGGCGGAGACTGGGCGGGACATGCTCTCCAAGTACAAGGAGACCTCCATCGGAGGACTCGCCAAAACTCTGGGCTTTAGCGTGTCCCAGGTGGAGTGCTAGCACCCTAATCCCAGACACAACCCAGCCAGAGCCTCTGGCTCAGCAACAGACACACACCGGGCCTCAGAGCCCCCAGGCCTAGACCAAAAGGCGCCGCGCAACCTCGGCGACAACCTGGTCCAGGGCCACCTCGTGCTGCTCGTGGGCGGCGAGATCCTTGAGGGCCACGGTGCCGGATTCCAGTTCCTGGTCACCGATGACGAGGGCGAAGCGTGCACCCGCGCGGTCGGCGCCCTTCATCGCACCCTTGAGGCCGCGGTCACCGAAGGACATGTCACTGGCAATGCCAGCCTTGCGCAGCTCGTTGATGAGCCCTGCCATGTGCCTCTTGGCGTTCGCACCCATGGGCACGCCGAATACATCGACGCGACTGTTGACGCCGTCGAGGGTGATGCCCTCTGCTTCCAGTGCCAACAAGGCGCGGTCGACGCCGAGGCCATAGCCAATGCCGGAGAGCTCTTGGCCGCCTAACTGAGCCATCAGGCCGTCATAGCGCCCGCCGCCGCCGATGCCAGATTGGGCACCGAGGCCATCGTGGACAAACTCGAAGCAAGTCTTGGTGTAATAATCCAGCCCACGCACCATGCGCGGGTTGATTTCAAAAGGCACCCCCATGTCCTGCAGTAGCCCGGTGACCGTTTCAAAGTGTTCCTGGCACTCGTGGTCGAGGTAGTCGAGCATGAGCGGGGCGTCGGCCGTGGCTTCCTGGATTTCTGGGCGCTTGTCATCGAGAACGCGCAGCGGGTTAATCTCCGCGCGGTGACGGGTCTCCTCATCCAGGTTGAGCTTGAACAAGAACTCCTGCAGCTTCTCGCGGTAGGCCGGACGGCAGTTGTTATCACCCAAGCTGGTGAGTTCAAGGCGGAACCCCTTCAGGCCCAAGGCACGGAAAGAACGATCAGCCAAGGCTACGACCTCAGCATCCAAAGCGGGATCATCAACGCCGATGGCCTCGACGCCGACCTGCTGCAGCTGACGGTAGCGCCCAGCCTGGGGGCGCTCATAGCGGAAGAAGGGACCGAAGTAGTTGAGCTTGACCGGCAGCTGCCCGCGGTCCAGGTTGTGCTCGATGACAGCCCGCATGACGCCTGCTGTGCCTTCAGGCCGCAGGGTCACCGAGCGCTCCCCACGGTCTGCGAAGGTGTACATCTCCTTGGAAACCACGTCGGTGGACTCCCCTACGCCACGGGCAAAGAGGGCAGTGTCCTCAAAAATGGGCAGCTCGATGTGCTGGAAACCAGATAAATGAGCCTGCTCCACCATGGTTTCGCGCACCTTATAGAAGGTAGCGGACTGCGGCGGGACATAATCCGGGACGCCCTTGGGCGCCGAAAGGGCTTGGAACTGCTTTTTATCACTCACGCGCTCTAGATTACCTTCCCGATAGATCGCAAGAAGGGATTGGTCGCCCGCTCCATCCGCATCGTCGAGGTTGGTCCGTGCCCAGGCAGAATGGAGAGCTTGTCCGACAGGTTCCACACGGGTCCGCGCAGGCTGGCCGCCATTGCTTCCGGATCGGAATGCTCGAGGTCCGTGCGCCCAATGGAGCCACGGAAGAGCACATCCCCTGTGAGGGCGAAGTCTTCGCCCACGATGATGGTGCATCCGGGCGAGTGCCCAGGGGCGTGGGCAAGCCCGAAGGAACCCCCTATCAACTCAATTTCTCCTTCGCCGGGGAGATCCCGCAAGTCGGTGATGGGGGTCATATGTTCGCCGTCGAAAAGCACCTGCGATTGGGGCGAAACCCCGGCCCCCTTGTCCAACATGAAGGCATCCTCGGGGTGGATATATACCGGAATCTGCAAACGCGCGGCCAGGTCCCCGGCCTCGCGCGTGTGGTCGATGTGACCGTGCGTGAGCACGATGGCCTCAAAGCTAAGCTCGTGCTCTTTGGCAAGGTCTAGTACGCGGCGCATGGCATGCATCCCCGGATCCACCACGAAGGCGCGGGTGCCATTGGCCACCACGTAGGTATTCGTCTTATAAGGACCTGCCCCAAAACCCAATATTTCCATGCTTTCTAGCCTAGCCGCTCCCCTTTCCGTTTCTGTATAGCCTGTGCTTGGCGAAGCCGCCTCATACCGACGCCGCCACAACGCCGCACCACACCCCAGGCATGCAAAAGCGCCCCGTTTCCACAACAAAGATGTGAGATAAGGGGCGCTGGAAAAATGAAGCTTCTAGCTATCGAGCTTGTGCAGTGCTTCTAGGGCTGCATCATAATTCGGCTCGGTGGTTACCTCAGGTACGAGCTCGACGTAGACGATCTTATGGTTCTCATCGAGAACAAAGACTGAACGTGCCAGCAGACCCTTTAGCGGGGTGTCCGCAAGGGTGATGCCGAGCTTCTCACCCAGGTCGGAGCGGAAGTCTGAGGCAGAAACTACGTTCTCGATACCCTCGGCTGCACAGAAACGGGCCTGTGCGAAGGGCAAATCGCGGGAGACGGAAAGCACGACGGTGTTCTCCAGGCCCGCGGCCTTCTCATTGAAGGCACGCAGCTGGGCCGCGCACACACCAGTGTCAACGGAGGGGAAAAGGGAAACCACGACGCGCTTGCCTGCAAAATCAGACAACTTGACGGGGGAAAGATCGGTACCTACGAGCTCAACATCAGGGAAAGCATCCCCTACTGCGGGGAGGTCTCCAACGGTCTGGGCGGGTTGATTATCAAATTTAACTGTAGCCATGCGCCCGAGCCTACTGATTAGTGAGCACGATCGCTACGACCCCCGCACCGCGTGGGTACTTCACCCCAGGAGACTGCCTGGCGCTAGAATCATTCCAGATCAATGCAAAGACTCCGATACTAGAGGGAAGTTTTACGGTGCCTGATAATAAAAAGCGCGGCGAGGAAGCACTCGCCCACCTCGGCCGGGAGCTCAAGGCTCGCGACCGCAAGGAAAAGATCCGCCCCTTGGGCGTAGTAGCCGCCTCCGCCGTGGTCATCCTGGCCCTGGTCGGCGGAATCTATTTCCTCTCCACCCGTGATAGCTCTGAGGACAAGGTCCAGGCCGAGGAGTCCTCGACCGCCACCACCCCTGAGACGCCCACCGCCACCGCCCTGACGGGCAAACGCGCCAAGGCCCTGCCCGCAACCGTGCAGTGCACCTACGACAGCGCCGGTGAGGCCGCCAAGGAAGCCTCCAAGCCTTCAGGCAAGGACGTGTCCACCAAGGGAACGGTCACCGTGAACTTTGAGACCTCGCAGGGCCCCATCGACATGGAGCTCGACCGCGCTGTGGCACCGTGTACCACCAACGCCATTGCCTCGCTGGCTGAGTCCGGCTACTACAACGACACCGTGTGCCACCGCATGACCTCCGGCCAGCTCAACGTCTTGCAGTGTGGCGATCCCAGCGGCAAGGGTTCCGGCGGTCCGGGCTTCCAGTTCGCTAACGAGTACCCCACCGACGAGGCCGATGACGCGGCTGCCAGCAAGCCAGTCATCTACCCACGCGGTTCCGTCGCCATGGCCAACGCCGGCGCAGGCACCAACGGCTCGCAGTTCTTCCTCAACTACGAGGATTCTACCCTGGCCCCTGACTACACCTACTTCGGCAACGTCGGCGACGAGGGTCTGAAGACCTTGGATAAGATCGCCGAAACCGGCGTCGAGGGCGGCGCTTCCGACGGCGCACCTGCCGAGGAAGTCAAGATCACCAAGGCCACAGTCAAGAACTCCTAGACCCAACCGCCACTTAGACCCCTCCAGACACAATTTTCAGAGATTTATCAGTTTTCACCCCTAAGTATTGCGAAACCTGACAAAGCTGATTAGCATCTGGGGAGTCTAAAACCTCACCCTAAGGATCGAACACACATGAAGTTCTTCTCCCGCAAGGCCCTCGTCGCAGGTGCCACCGCAATTGCAGTCTCTTTCGCTGGCGTCAACGTTGCTTCCGCACAGAGCAGCTTTCCTTCTTCTTCCACCACCGCAGCTCCCGCAGCTACCGCAGGTGATGACGATAACACCGACGGCAAAGACGGCACTTCAACTACCACGACGAAGCCTGCCGAGAGTGGTAGCTCCGACCTTTCCGCTGAGGACATCAAGGCTTGGATCGGCATCATCACCGCAGTAGTCGGTGCCCTCTCTGCTATCTACTCTTTCGTCAACAAGATCTCCAAGTAATTTCAACTGAGGCTTGCTGAAAGAAACCGCCTCGCACCAGTTATTGGTGCGAGGCGGTTCTACGTTTTGTCTAATACTATGAGGCTTCTCTTCGGTGAGCGCTCGCCTACTTGTTGCCCTCTTGACTCTCCTACTGCTTAGCCGTGCTACTCGCTCTCGCGTTCGCGTTCATGCGAAGTGGAGTTGAGAGCCTCCTCGGCGCCCAAGACGTCTGCAAAGAGCTCGGGGTCAATGGCTTGACCGGTGCGGATGACAGAGATCTGCCCGGTGGGCTCGAGGATCATGGCCTGGGCGCCGCTGCGTTGGCCAATGCCGGCCTTGCGCAGTGCGGAGTTGATGTCGCTCTGGCTGACATGAGAAAACTTAAGGTTCTTCTCAATAACCTCTCCCTGATAGAGCAAGAGCACGGGGCGGCGATCGAGGAAGCGGGACAAGCCGATGTAGCGGCGAATGGTGCCAAAAGCCGCTTCAAGCAGCATGAGGGTCAATAGCCCGATGATGCCGGAGGCCAACGTGGGAGGATTGCCCACGATGACACGGCCTGACACGGCGCCGAACATGATGACAATTACGGCGTCGGACGCCGTCATTGACGTCAGCACGCGCGATCCAAAGAGCTTGACCAGCACCATGAATGCCAGGTAGATGCCCACCGTAGCCGCGATGACGACGGGGATGCGATACGGGGCTACGGTGAGCTGATACTGCGCATCGACGAGGATGAGTCTGAGAGTTTCCACGAGCCTTTAGCCTACCCGCCGCTGGCAGGCCAGGCTAAAGGGTCCCGGGATGGATTAATTGCTGCTTCTGTATTGCTTCTGTATTGCTTCAGTGCAGCTTTGGGAGTTTCCTAGCGGGCGAACTGGCTGCGGAAGTTCTCGATGATTTGGCGCACGGGTGCAGGCAGAAGCTGCGGGTTGAGACCGACTACGCCGACGACGCCGACGAAGGCCGCCAGGATGGCTGCCAAGATGCCGCCGCCGAGGGCGCTGTTGTTGGAGCTGCCGGAGGAGCCATCAATGATGCTGGAGCCATCGCCATGTGAATTGCCCCCAAGATCGAGCACCAGGACGGCGTGCGTTCCGGCATCCGTGGTGATATCCAGGTTCTGCTTGCCGCTAAGATTCGCGGGAATGGTCAGCTCCATGGTGGCGCGTCCGCGCTCACCGAACTTCTCGTCTCCTTCACGTGCAGCATTGTCAATATCTGCGCTGGCCTTGGCATCACCCAGCTTAAGCGTGGCCGCCTTCGCCATTGGCTCCCCCTGTGAGGAATAGTTCAGGGAGGAAAGAGCAACGGTGATCCTCTCGCCTGCTTTAGCTTCACCGGTGATATGCGCGCCAACTTGCGCCTGACCTGTACGGACTTCGGTCTTGTTTGTCTTGATGTAATCAATCATGGCCTGGGTGTCCATGTAGCCCACATCCACTGTGTCCTTGATGGCACCCTGGGCAAAGAAACTATCGCCACCGCCGATGAGGAAGGTGGAGGCAGCGATGGAGTAATCCTTGGCCGGATCGATTTCCTCACCGTTGATGGTGACAGAAGTTACGCGGTGGCCTTGCTCCGCAGCTGGGTCGTAGATGACCTGCACGTTATTGGACACACCGAGAGCCAAACGCGGGTGGGACTTGCCTGGCTGCCACTGGTTCTCCAGGGCCTGAATGAAGTCTTTGCCGGAAACTTGACCATAGGAAACAGCGTTTCCGAAAGGCTGCACGGTGAAGATATCCTCGTAGGAAACCTCGCCCGCCTTTAGGTCCGCGCGCACGCCACCTGCATTCATGACACCGATGTCGATGGTCTTATCCACCATCGTGGCCATGGAGCTGCGCTGGGCCTCTGCAATGTAATTGTTGAGGGTGGACTCGACGCCACGGTTGGAGCCTGTGGCCTTGCCCTCGTCCGAACCGCGATAGAGCGCCTGCGGGGTGGTGCCGACGATTGCGGAGCCGAGTTCTTTCGCCTTGGCGGCTGCCTCAGAGACAATCGCTGCCAAAGCAGGATCCTCAGTGACCCCGTCCAAGTTGGTGGCATCGTATTGCTTTAGCTCAATGTCGGTGACCTTGTCCTGTGACTTGTCGAAGGTTATATCGACATCGTTAAGCAGCTTGCCATACTCGTGGCCCTGTGCCCACTGCAAAGGAAGCGCATCCTGGCGCTCTATCTCGCCTGCGCTCCGAACGTGGCTATCGCCGCCAAAGAGAACGTCAACGTCATTATTGAGTCCTGGGGCGAACTTCGCGGCATCCTCGTGCATCAAAGCTACGACAACGTCGGCTTCACCCGACTGCTTCAAGCGCGTAGCTTCTTCGTTGGTGACGGCAACCGGATCAGTGAAGGTGATTCCAGGAATGAGGGCTGGGGCGACCTTATTCTCAGTATTTTGGGTCACGGTGCCGATAAAGCCAACCTTGACGCCACCGATGTCCTGGACGTAGGAGGCATCGAGCAAGGGCTGGCCATCCTTGAATACGTTGCCGCCCAGAACCGGATAGTCAGAGCGCGGGACGATGCGGTCCATGAGGTCCTCAGTGCCCTTATCGAACTCGTGGTTGCCCACGGCCGAGGCAGTAACGTCCATCGCGTTGAGGGCGTTCAGGGTGTACTCATCCTCCGAGATGGCGGAGATATAGGCAGAGCCACCGACGTTATCGCCCGAGGTGGTAAGCGCATACTCCTGGCCCTCGTTGACCTTCTTGATGAGGGACTGCAAGAGTGCAACGCCCATCTCATCGCCTGACTTAGGAGCTACTGCCCCATTTTCGCCTTTGGACAGGCCGTTGGAAAGGTGCCCGTGCAGATCGGTGATATTGGAGACCGAGATGGTCACGCTATCCGCGGCAGGGGCCTGAGAATCGGCGTCTTCCTGAGCAAAGGCGACCGAGCTGCCGCTGAAGGCAACTGCGGCCGCGGTACCCATGGCTGTCACCGTGGTCGAGACGGCAAAGCGCCGCCTAGTTAGTCTAAACATTTTCAAGGGAAACTCCACAAGGTAGAAAGAGAGAACGTGTACAAACGTTCTTTCTATCTGCTCTGCGGTATCCGCGCAGGATGAGGCTTCCCAGTCGAACAGGCAGTTAAGATCTAGAGCAGAAAAAGTTCACGCAATTGCCACTATCCGTCGACGCTGCCTTAACCCCCTGCCGGCGAGACTCAGGCGGTAACGCGGTAGACGTCAAAGACCCCTTCTGTGTTGCGCAGTGTGGTCATCAGCTGGCCCAGCTGCTTGGTATCCGAGACCGAGAAAGTAAAGCGCACGGTGGCGATATGATCATCCCCGCGGTTCGAGGTCATGGACAAGACATTGAGGTTTTGATCGCTTAAGACACGGGTGAGCTCAGAAAGCAGTCCCTGTCTGTCAAGGGCCTCGAGCTGCAGCGTAGCCGAGAAGGCGCCGCCGGCAGATTTATTAGAGGACCACTCGACGTTCAGCATGCGCTCCGGCTCCGCTTTGAGTTTCTCCGCGTTGGTACAATCCGCGCGATGCACAGACACCCCACCGCCGCGTGTGACGAAGCCGAAAATCGCGTCACCGGGAACAGGCTGACAGCACTTGGCCAACTTCGCCATGACATCCGGGCTGCCCTCGACGAGGATTCCCGTGCCGTGTGCGGAGTCCTGGGTGTGTTGGCTGCGTGAGCTCTCCAACTCGGAGAAAGGAGTGCGCGAAGCCAAAGCATCGACCGCGTCATCCTGATCGCCGAAAAGCGCCATGAGCTGGTGCGCAACGTGCTGTGCGGAGACATGGCCCGCGCCAATCGCCGTATAAAGCGCGTCGACGTCGACGTAGTGCAACTGCTCAGCCACCTGCTTCATCGAAGACGCAGTAAAGAGGCGATAAAGCGGCAGTCCACCGCGCTGCACCTCGCTGGCCAGCGCGTCACGGCCCACCTCGAGGTATTCCTCGCGCCGCTCCTTGGCGAACCACTGGCGCACCTTGGCCTTCGCACGCGGCGAGACCAAGAAGTCCTGCCAGTCCAAGGAAGGGCCCGCATTCGGGTCCTTGGAGGTGAAAATCTCAACCTTGTCGCCGGACTTTAGCTGCGATTCCAAGGCCACGAGCTTGCCGTTGACCTTTGCACCGATACAGCGGTGGCCCACCTCGGTATGCACCGAATAGGCAAAGTCCACCGGCGTTGAACCGGCCGGAAGGTTGACCACGTCCCCCTTAGGGGTGAAGGCGAAGATCTGCTTAGTGGTCAGGTCATAGCGCAGGGAGTCAAGGAACTCGTTGGGATCCGCAGCCTCTTTTTGCCAGTCAAGCAGCTGACGCATCCACGCCATCTGATCGACCTCATCCTGGTGACCGGAGTTCTTGCCCTTGGTTTCCTTGTAGCGCCAGTGAGCGGCCACGCCGAACTCGGCATTGTAGTGCATCTCATGCGTGCGCACCTGGACCTCAAGAGTGGATCCGCCCGCGGCCATCACCGTGGTGTGCAGGGACTGATAAACCCCGAAACGCGGCGAAGAAATATAGTCCTTGAAGCGCCCCGGCAAGGCCTGGTAGATGGAGTGCACCACGCCGATGGCGGCATAGCAGCTATTGATGTCATCGACCAAGATGCGGATACCGACGAGATCGAAGATCTCTGCGAAGTCGCGGCCGCGCACCATCATCTTTTGATAAATAGACCAGTAGTGCTTCGGCCTGCCCATGACCTCCGCATCGATGCCGTTCTCCTTGAGAGCCTTGGCCACATCAGCCTTGATCTCCTTGAGAGCACGGTCGCGCGAGGGCGCGCGATCAGCGACCATGCGGACGATCTCGTCATACTTCTTGGGGTACAAGATGGCGAAGGACAGATCCTCGAGCTCCCACTTGACGTTCGCCATGCCTAAGCGGTGTGCCAGAGGCGCAATAACGTCGAGGGTTTGGCGAGCCTTTTTGGCCTGCTTTTCGGGAGGTAGGAAGCGCATGGTGCGCATGTTGTGGAGGCGATCGGCGACCTTGATGACCAAGACGCGGGGGTCGGTGGCCATGGCCACGATCATCTTGCGGATGGTCTCAGCCTCCGCAGCCGCGCCGAGCGCCACCTTGTCCAGCTTGGTCACGCCGTCTACGAGGCGTGCAACCTCTGGGCCGAAATCTCGGGTGAGGTCATCGAGTGAGTAGTCCGTATCTTCCACGGTATCGTGCAGCAAAGCCGCAGCGATGGTGGTGGTATCCATGCCGATCTCCGCGGCGATGGTCGCCACCGCCAAGGGGTGCGTGATATAAGGTTCCCCGGACTTGCGGAAGACGCCTGCATGAAGCCGCTCGGCGGTGTTATAAGCGTTGTTGAGGAGCTCCGCATCCGCCTTCGGGTGAAACTTGCGGTGAATGGACATGAGGGGATCGAGGACGGGATTAATCTTTACCCGCCCGCCCGTCAGCGACCTAGCCAAACGCGCAGACATGCTGCGCATTCCGCCCCCGCCGGGGCGTTTGGTCGACTTCTCCGTGGTCATGGCGCCGCCCTTCTACTCGTCGCTAGCAGTACCTGCCGCCCATCTACTCAAAGGTTAATGGGACATGTACATAGCTTAGACTGTTCATTCTAGTCTGTGGCGTTGAGCACAATAAGTGGTGGTCCCGCTAAGCGCTCGCGACCACCCAAACCGTCAACCTCAAGGACGACCACATTGCCGGCAACCTCAGCTCCGGCGGACTCAAGGAGGACCTTGGCACCATAAAGTGTTCCACCGGTTGCTAGCACGTCATCGACCAAAGCAACCCGCTTGCCCTTGATGTCGATGCCCACGGCGGGGATCTCCAGAGCGGCGCTGCCGTACTCGAGCTCGTACTCCTCCGTCAGCACTGGCGGCGGCAACTTGCCCTTCTTGCGAATCGCGAGGATGCCCACCCCCATCTTGTAGGCCACCGCAGATCCAAGCAAGAATCCGCGGGCATCCAAACCACCAATCAAATCGGCGCCGAGTTCCTCGCAGGCGGCGGCAAGGCCGTCGACGATCGTGCGAAAGGCGTCCGGATCCGCCAACGCCGGCGTGAGGTCCTCGAAGAGGATGCCCTTCTCCGGAAAATCTGGGACGAGGCGAACCTTATCCTTCAATGCCTCGCTCGCGGAAGCGTACTTGCTGCTCATGTTGTTCACGGCTTAGTCCTCGTTTGAGTAGATTCAGTTTCTTGAGTTCCGGTGTCACGCCAGCGATCCATGTTCCAGCCAATGCCGGCTAATCCGGTGTAGGGAACCACGCCCGCCACGGAGCGATCCACCACGAAGACGCGCGGTTGCGCGGCAATGGGAATGGTGGATACATCCTCCCACAGGGCCTCCTCCGCCGCACGGAGCTCGTTGACCTTGCGGATGTCCGCATCAGCAGCGGGATACTCGCTCATAGGATCAACCGGGCCCAAGAAGGCGTCGATAGTGGGCAAGGACGTGGCAGGATCAAGCTCAAGGAAGGCTCGTGACATATATTCGGCTGACTTATCCTCGACGGTGATTCCGGCAGGCTCGCAGGCCTTGCGGATTTCCTCCACCATGGCGGCATAACGCTCATCCGGGCCTAGGTATCCGATGCGGATGGTCTGGCCGGCCAGGCTGGCCGCCGCAGACATATCCGTAGCCTTGTGCCCCTCACCCACTGCAGAGACTGAGGCCGCAAGCGGATCAGAGCTGCGCAGAGTGCGCACAAGGACGGGCGGAACCTCGACCCCAGATTTCTGAGAGCTCACTTTGGCCAGCTGCGGCTGATCGATGCAGGCTGCGAAGGCCTGGCGGGCCGATGCTTGAGTAAACACTCCCGATTTCGACAGCGAGAGTGTATCGGTGAGAAAACCCGTCTCCGGAGTGACTTCAAAGTTATCGTCTGTGCCATCTGCGGCTTTATCCGTGGTGCCACTTGCGGCGTCATCTGTGTTGCTTTGTGCGCCTTGGACTGAAGAAAGCCAGGCTGGCGTGGTGCTGGGAGCATCGGCGACTTTCAACGCACCGGCGTTTAACAAACGCTGTGCATCGGTATCAGCGGGCCAGGCAACGACGTGATCGAGCTCTGGTTGATCGCCGTAGTACTCCTTGTTGGCTTTGAATACTATCTCGCCGTCTTCCCCGATCCGCTCAATCACGAAGGGGCCATAGGAAACCTGCAGCTGCGGATCGAAGTCATCGCGCTGGAGGCTAAACCCATCGCGCCAGGCCTGTGCCACAGGCTCGAGAGTCGCCGCATCCTCCGCCACGAGGGCTTCGTAGAGTTGTTCTTGGCTCAATCCGGCCTTGGCCGCCAGTGCATGGGAAGGCATGACGGTTCCCGGACCGAATAGGTAACGCCAGCGCTCGCCCTGATTCTCATTAAACGCAACCATGAACTTCTTGTTTCCGGGCTCGCAGAAGAATCCAGAGACTTCCTTCGCCAGCGGCAGGTGGGAGCCGAACTCCTCGTCCATGCTGCCTGCCTTATAGGACAGGAGGAAGTCATCGCAGGTTACCGGGGTGCCATCAGAAAAGTTCGCGTTATCGGAGAGCGTGTAGAGGATCCTGCGTTGGTTGCTGTCCGGCGCTGGGGCGAGCTCTTCCGTCTCAGCCAGATCCGTGTTGGGGATCAATTGGCCAGAAGGGCCGGGCATGAACACTGCCGGATAAAGCCGGTTGGATTGCTGCGCGGCACCAGCCGCGGCGCCAAAAGCCGTACCTGCGTTGGACGTGGACACCTTGGTATTGAGAAGGTAACCGAAGTAGTCGGTACTAGCCGGCGCGCTTGGGGCTCCTGGCTTCTCTGTCCCGTCCTCCGAGCTGCAGGCAGCAAGGCTAGCAGAGCCTAAAAAGAGGGCACAGGCCAGCGCCCCGACCCGTCGCACAGCGAGAAGCCGTGAGCCTGAAAAACACACTGCGCCCTTTCCAATCGCGGGATTTAACGTTTCTTTAAAGCTCCCGTGCATCGTGGCAAAACTTCTTTCTTAGATTCTTAGCGACCTGGCCGCCATGTTGCTCCACCGGAGCCGCCAGGGAAATCCTCGCCCTCACGCTGCGGGTTAGCCGGAGTAGAGGTGGGACTTATCGGCGAGGCTACCTTGCGGCTACCGGGTGCGGAAGCCGGCTCAGTCTCTGGCGTATCTTCGCCTGCGCTTGAAGAGTTGCCACTTTGAGCAGCACGATAAGCGGCAACCTCGGCGTTGTGCTCCTTGACCTTCTTCGTCCGGTTAGCAAAGCTGACCACGAGCGGGGTGGCCAAGAACAGCGAGGAGAAGATGCCCTCGATGACACCAATAAGCTGGATAAGGGCCAGATCGCGCAAGGTACCGATACCCATGAGCCACACCGCCACGACAAAGAGCGCGATAATCGGCAGCGCAGAAATCACTGAGGTGGATATGGAACGCATGATGGTCTGATTAACCGCTAGGTTCGCCCCCTCCCCGTAGGTATATTGTCTCTGCCCACTTAGTCCCTCGGTATTTTCGTTGACCTTGTCGAATACGATGACGGAGTCATAGATGGAGAAGGTCAGCACGGTGAGCAAACCAATGATGACGGCCGGAGAGACCTCGAAACCAAAGGCGGCATAGATGCCGGCGATGATGATGCCGTCAATGATAAGCGCTGCGATGGCGGCGAAAGCCATCGTGCGCTGCAGGCGGATCGCCACGTAGATGGTGGCTACCACGAGGAACACACCCATCGCGAGCAGCATGCGGGAGGTAATGGAAGATCCCCACGACTCGGAGACGGTAGAGGAACCGATGGCGTCAGGGGTGACTTCCCCGTTCTCGTCCTTGGTGTCATAGGTCTCGTAGATGGCCTCGCGCGCGCTATTGACCTGATCTTGGCTAAGGCGCTCCGAGGTAATTTCCAGAGTCTCGGAATCGCCGGCACCCACGATCTGCACCAGCTCGGGTTCTACCCCGGTGGCATCCTCGAAGGTCTGGCCTACCTGTTCTGTCACGAGGTCGTCGGCAGGCATTGTCAGCTTCGTGCCGCCCTCAAAGTCGAGGGAAAGCGTGAAGCCGCGGATGGCGATGAAGAGGATCGAGGCGATAACCAGCCCGGCGGTAATGGAATACCAGAGCTTGGTGCGCCCAATGAAATCGAATCCGCCCTCGTCCTCGTAGAGGCGATCGAGGCGAGAGATCCGATACTTCTTCTTGGTGTCTTTTTGGGTATTGACTGACATGTTTTACTTCTCCTCGCCCTCGGGCTTCGACCCCTGGGCGGGCTCGTTTCCGGAAATGTCTTCGCTCGGGGTATCGGTGTTGTTGCCGGATGCCGGCGCTGGCGTACTTAACGACGCCGCCTTCGCAGGCTCTTCCTTGGCATAGTATCCGCGGGCACGGCGTTCCTCGATGAGACCATAGATTCCGCCCAAACCGTTGAGGGAGGCCTTGGCCAGGGCGGGCTTGCGGCCCAGAATCTGCATGAGCGGCGCCATGATAAGGAAGGAAACTACAAGGTCGAAGACCGTGGTAAGACCCATGGTGAAGGCAAAGCCTTTTACCTCGCCGATGGCGAGGAAGTACACAATGACCGAGCCAATAAGTGTGACGGCGTTACCGGTGACGATGGTGGCTCGCGAGCGTTCCCAAGCCTTGACCGTGGCAGAACGGAAGGTTCTTCCCTCCAGCATCTCGTCCTTGATTCTCTCGTAGTAGACCACGAAGGAGTCCGCCGTTGCGCCAACACCGATGACCAAACCGGCGATACCGGAAAGATCCAGCGAGTATCCGATCCAGCGCCCAAGAAGAACCAAAGCGCCGTAGGTGAGGATTCCGGAGGCGACGAGCGTGATAAGCGAAACCCCGGCGAGAGCCCGGAAGTAGAACAGCGAGTACAAGGCAACCAGGATGAGACCCACGATGCCGGCGATGAGGCCGGCCTTAAGGGCCGCTTTGCCGAGTGAAGGCGGAACGGTCTCCACGGTGCCACCGGGCTCACCGTTGGCACCGGTAAAGGACAAAGGCAGCGCGCCATAGCGCAGGTTATTGGCCAGGCTGGTGGCTTCCTCTTGGCTGAAGTCACCAGTAATCGAGGTAGCCGAACCCACTGGGGTTGCGCCCTGAATCTGCGGGGCGGAGATAACCGCCGAGTCCAAGGTGATGGCAATCTGCTGTTGCAGGTATTCCTGGGTCAGGTTGGCCCACGTCTGCGAACCGTTCGGCCCGTCACCGGTCTTGAAGGCGAAGCTTATTTCCATTTGCCCGGTCTGGGCATTGAGCCCGCCGCTAATCGGCGAGTTCGTGTCGATCTCATTACCCGTCAAGCGGGTGCCGTTTTCATCCGTGATGCCGTCTAGCAGCGGAGCAGGATCCAAGATATAGGGAGTCTGGTTGGAATAGTCACAGGTGACAAACTGCTTGGCAGGATCGTCGGAGCCAGCCAGTGGATCCGATCCGGCATCACAAGTTAAGAGAGCCGAGGCCGCAGTCAAGACGGTGGGATCAGAGGACTGGCGGTCCGCCAACAGCATGTCGGTGACCTCGGTGCGCCGCTGGCTCTCCTCGAGCGAGTTGCCGGGCTCGGGACGCGGCTTGGCCGTGACCTTCTTGCCCTCTGTCTTGGGGGCCTGACCGCCGTTGCCTTGTGCCTCACCCTGCGCGATGGCATCGGCCACGCGCTGCAAGGAAGTATTAGCCTGATCTGGGGTGAGCACTCCGTACTCGACCCAGCGATTAGCCATGTCAAGGACGTCACCTTCCAGCTTGCTCATGTCCGGCATGGGCGATTGCGCCACTGGGCGAAAGAGCAGCTGCGAGGTCTTGCCTACAGCTTGGGCCTGCGAGGCATCCTCACCAGGAACGGTGATGACCAAGGTCGAGCCGTTGATAACAACCTCAGAGCCTGAGACTCCCATGCCGTTGACGCGCTGCTCCAAGATCGTGCGAGCCTGCTGGAGTTGATCCTGGGTAGGGTCATCGCCCTGCGGGACGAGGGTGACGCGCGTACCTCCCTGGAGGTCAATGCCGAGCTTTGGCGTACCGGTACGACCTCCGGTGAAGAAGATGAGGGCATAGATAATGACGACGATCAGGACAAAGAGTGCGATCGCGCGTTGGGGCCATTTACGGTTGCTATGCGAAATAGCGCCACGATTTGGTGCGGACAAGGAAATCTCCTGTGCAACTTGAAACAGGTGGAAAATATAAGACGACCCCTTGAGTGCTCAAGGGGCCAGCACGATCCACCATCGTACGTCATAAGGTTCTCGCTACCTTAAGAAGACCTAAAAATACCGGCGCCACTGTGACCAGAAGAACTCTCGATCACGTTGTGACACCGGTCAGGCAGACTCGGGTGCGAAAGAAAAGCTAGTCCCGATCGCGGTGTGCAGACCCATTCTCAGTGCTGTCCTGCTGCGCGGCCTCGGGCGCAGTGGAGGGCCGCTCCGGCTCAACCTCAGGATGGCTTGTGGCGGGAACAGCGGCTTGATCGCGCACAACTGCGAGCTTGTCAAAGGTAATGATGGTCCCCGGTGCAACCTCCAGGTCCACGCTGCCTTCGCTAACGCGAACCACGGTTCCGTGCATGCCACCTACAGTGATGACCTTTCGGCCCACGGAAAGAGCGGCTTGATAGTCTATCATCTTGCTGCGCTGTTGTTTCTGCTTGCGCATCATGAACACTGCTTGCAGGAGAAGCAATGCTGCGAGCGCGATGACGAAAAAAGTTCCAATTCCAGATGATCCCATGGGGATCGAGTTTGCCAGAAGTGCTAATAAGACCCGCTTGCCTCTCCCCCAAACTCTACCCCCACACACGAGGAGTCCGCTTTCCTGGCAAGGAAGCACCAAGACAAGCCTCGATTTCGACGCCCCTCGATAGCTTCGCTGAGTGCACTACAAAAAGGGCTCTTGCGGTTTTGGAGTGCATGGTGGGGAGTGACAGGGAAAGAGGTGGGTCCCCTTGTCGGTAGTGGTTGAGGTGTCGAATCTAGCCAATACCACCAAGGGGACTTCACCTTTATCAAAGCTGGCGCCGTCAGCCTGCACTGATTGGTGCCCTACCTGCGATGATGTCGGTGTTTTCCGGGATCATCTCCACCGCACAGTCCTAGACTTGCCCGTTGTTGTTTTCCCCACCGCGCATCGACCCAATGGGCATGTCGGCCACGGCGAAAGCACTCAGGCCCGGCTGGTTTTGGGGTTTGCTAAGCCGCCGTTAGGCTTGTTGTCCTAACGGCTAGTATGCGGGGGCTGCCACACTATTGTCCCGCCGTTGCGGGTAAGACGCCCGCGGCGTGGTGGCGCAT
>NZ_DGRD01000015.1:0-16343 GCF_002390965.1 Corynebacterium sp. UBA4397 | reverse complement strand
CACCACACTATTGGACGCAACCGGACTGGGGATAAGGAATCCATGATTGAAAAGCACGAGGAGCTAACTCGAAAAGCCGCAAAAGAAGGCGCGGAGATAATTTGCTATCAAGAACTCTTCTACGGCCCGTACTTCGGAATTGTTCAAGACACGAAGTATTACGACTATGCCGAATCGATTCCAGGACCGACGACTGAGAGGTTCCAGAAGCTAGCTAAGGAGCTCGGCATAGTCATTGTTCTTCCGATTTATGAAGAAGAGAACACCGGAGTTCTCTGCAACACGGCCGTCGTCATTGATGCGGACGGAACTCTGGTGGGAAAGTACCGGAAGCACCACATTCCGCACGTGGATCGCTTCTGGGAGAAGTTCTACTTCCGCCCTGGCAACACTGGCTGGCCAGTGTTCGAGACTAAGGTGGGCAATATTGGCGTAACAATTTGCTATGACCGGCACTTCCCCGAAGGCTGGAGGAACTTGGGGCTGGCGGGAGCCGAAATCGTGTTCAACCCCAACGCCTCAAAGCCGGGTCTGTCCAATCGCCTATGGGAGATTGAGCAGCCAGCAGCAGCTGCGGCAAATGGATACTTTGTTGCAGTGCCAAACCGGGTCGGTATTGAGGATGATGAGTTCGGTGACGAAGCAGTAGAGTTCTACGGTTCCTCTTACATCGTTGACCCGAAGGGCAACTACGTTGCTGGGCCAGCAAGCACCAAAGACGAGGAGCTCATCGTAGCTACCGTCGACATGGACGAGATCCGTAAGACTCGTTATGACTGGCAGTTCTATCGTGATCGTCGCCCTGACGCTTACGGGCCAATTGTTGCGCCTTAAATTCTGAGTTGGCGCCAAATTGGCTGCCACCGCTTTTGATACCGGAAAATACAACAACACCCCATGTCCTATAAGAGCAGGTCATGGGGTGTATTCTATGGAGGGAATGACGGGAATCGAACCCGCGTCTTCAGCTTGGAAGGCTGAGGTATTAGCCACTATACGACATTCCCATAGGGTCATTTTCTGACGCGCGCTCTACTTTAGCGCACGGGGTCGCCAGAAGAAAAATGGGGAACTAATTCGATATGCTGGTCGTTGAAGGGAATGTTGCTAAACAGCGTTTTTGCGTGCAGGCGCGGAGACCGACGGCCCTGAATTTGAAGCCTTTAGATGGAAGTGATGCCCCAGTGAGCTTGTTATTGATTCTCATTATTCTGGGCGGCGGTGCCGCCTACTTGATCTCGCGTAACGGTAAGCAGCGCGAAGAATTGCGCGCGTCTGAGGCCTTGGCGGATGCGCAGGCGGACGCACGGAGGTGGATTGAGCGCCTCGGTGGGCAGGTGATGCAGATTTCTGGCACAGACTTGGCATCGCAGCAGGCAATGGCGGATGCTTCGGAGCGTTTCACTGCAGCTAACTCGGCCATCTCCCAGGCAAACACTGTTAAGCAGGCTAAGTTGGCTAGGGAATCCGCGCTGGAGGGCTTGCATTACGTGAATGCCGCCCGTGAAATCATGGGCATGAGCGCCGGCCCGGAACTGCCACCGCTGGAGGGCCAGCGTGCGGCGGGCAAAGTCACGGAGAAGCGCACGGTCGAAGCCAATGGCGAAACGCTTACCGCTTCGCCTTATGCCTCGGATGAGACCCCCAACTATTACCCTGGTGGCACCGTCGCTGGGCGCCCTGTTCCTGCAGGCTGGTACTCGCGGCCGTGGTGGGCCGATGCGCTCACCACTGGCGTGTGGATGCTCGGCTATTCCATGATGTTTAACGCTATGTTTGCTGGCATGGCCGGCGTGGGCTACTCGGGTGAGCAGGCCGAAGGTGGGGACTGGGGTGGAGACTCCGGTGATGGCGGTGCTGATGGTGGAGACGGCGGAGACATGGGTGACGGCGGCGATGCTGGTGACGGCGGAGACATGGGGGGCGGCGATGAAGGCGGCTTCTTCGACGGTCTCTTTGGCGGTGACGGAGGAGACGGCGGCGGTTTCGACCTCGGCTTTGATTTCTAGGCCGTGACTTCTCAACCCTAAGTTTGCAGGCTCTCTCCGGGCGTTGCAGCACTTAATTTTTGCACCCAGCTCCCACGACAGTGGGGATGCTGGGTGCCTTGTCGTTGTAGGGGGTGTCTTTTGCAACTTTAGGTGTTGATTGCGGCGTTGTAAGGGCGTCGTCGGCAAGCGCTGAAAAGTATCCACTAACTGCGAATATGTAATAAGCGTTGGGGCTATGTTGGGTGCTTTGGCCCAGACCCGCTACACTTGCTCCAGTATGCAACGCACCTGCGCTACATGTTCACATGTCGCAGTGGCCTACATACGGGGCGTGGCGCAGCTTGGTAGCGCACCTGCTTTGGGAGCAGGGGGTCGCAGGTTCAAATCCTGTCGCCCCGACGTATGGGGGTCTGGAAATGCCCTTTATGGAATTTCCAGACCCCTGTTTTTAATTTTGCACTAAACACCTCAAGAAGCCAGGAGAGTTACTCGTGAAGACCACCGTAGACAAGCTGAGCGATACTCGTGTCAAGCTCACCGTCAACGTTCCGTTTACTGAGCTGGACAAGGAGATCGACCAGGCCTACGCGGCTATCGCGCAGCAGGTCTCCATTCCCGGTTTCCGTAAGGGTAAGGCACCCCGCCAGCTTATTGACGCCCGCTTTGGCCGCGGCCCCATCCTCGAGCAGGTTGTCAATGACATGCTGCCTACCCGCTACGAGCAGGCTGTAAATGAGAATGAGCTCAAGGTCATTGGCCAACCTGACGTTGACATCTCCAAGATCGAAGACAACGACTTTGTCGAGTTCACCGCTGAGGTAGACGTTCGCCCCGAGTTCGAGGTTCCGGACTTCGCTGAGCTTAGCGTCACGGTTCCAGCTACGGAGATCACCGAGGAAGACGTTGACAAGGCTCTCGAGGACTTGGCGGAGCGCTTCGGCGAGCTCAAGGACACCAAGCGCAAGCTGAAGACCGGTGACTACGCCATCGTTGACATCACCGCCGAGATTGACGGCACCAAGGTCGACGAGGCCTCCACTGAGGGTCTTTCTTATCGCATCGGTGATGACGACCTCATCCAGGGGCTGGACACCGCCCTGCGTGGCCTGAAGAGCGGCGAGGATGCGGAGTTCACCTCCGAAATCCAGACCGGTGACCACAAGGGCGAAGAGGCCACCATCAAGGTCCACGTCGACCAGACCAAGGAGCGCAAGCTTCCGGAGCTCGATGACGAGTTTGCTCAGATGGCTTCTGAGTTCGACACCATCGAAGAGCTGCGCGAGTCCACCAAGGCACAGGTCGAGGAGTCCAAGAAGTCGGAGCAGGCCGCCAGCATCCGCGACGAGGTTCTCAAGGCTGCTTTGGCAAAGACTTCCTTCGAGCTTCCTGCTTCCATCGTTGATGAGCAGGTCCACTCCCAGCTGCACCAGGTACTTGGCCAGCTCGCCCACGACGAGAAGGCTCTTGCACAGCTTCTGGAGGCGCAGGGCACCAGCCGCGAGGAGTTCGACAAGGACGTGCGCAAGCAGTCCGAAGAATCCGTGCGCACCCAGCTGTTCCTGGATGCTCTCGCTGAGCAGGAGCAGCCTGAGGTCTCCCAGCAGGAGCTGACGGACCACATCTTGTTCACCGCGCAGTCCTACGGCATGGATCCGAACCAGTTTGTTCAGCAGCTGCAGTCCAATGGCCAGATTGCAAACCTCTTTGCGGACGTTCGTCGTGGCAAGGCTCTCGCAGCCGCTATCTGCCGCGTCGATGCCAAGGACAAAGAGGGCAACAAGGTCGATGTCGAGCAGTACTTCGGCGAGGTTGAGGAAGAGGACACCCCTTCCGAGTCCGAGTAGATTTCAGCTACTCCACGTGAGTTGAGGGCCCAGCGCTAGCAATAGCTGCGCTGGGCCCTTTGTCTTTCTCGTAGCGTCCTTCCCGCGGTGGGGCACCGAGTCTTCGCTCCCTGCTCGCCCGCAGGTTCTGTACAACTGCTGCACGTGAAAAGCGGCAACTAAAGGACTGCAAACGCTGATAGCGAACAGCACCCACAAATGTCACGGAGGTAAGTAATGTGGTGGCATTAGATAACAACCGTATCTCAAGGAGAATCCCTACATGTCTGACAATCCTCAGATGACCGCGCCCGGTGCGGGCATGAACCTCGGCGATAGCGTCTATGAGCGGCTCCTGCGTGAGCGCATCATCTTCCTTGGTACGCAGGTTGATGATGACATCGCCAATAAGCTATGCGCGCAGATCCTGCTGCTTTCCGCGGAGGATCCCACGCGTGACATCTCGCTTTATATCAACTCCCCGGGTGGCTCGGTCACCGCAGGTATGGCCATTTATGACACCATGCGTTACTCGCCTTGCGATATCGCTACCTTCGGCATGGGCTTGGCGGCCTCCATGGGGCAGTTCCTGCTCACTGGTGGAACCAAGGGCAAGCGTTTTGCTCTTCCGCACGCACGCATCATGATGCACCAGCCTTCCGCAGGTGTCGGTGGCACCGCGGCCGATATTGCCATCCAAGCCGAGCAGTTTGCGCAGACCAAGCGCGAGATGGCGCAACTCATCGCGGAACACACTGGCCAGACCTTCGAGCAGATTACGCTCGACTCCGACCGTGACCGTTGGTTCACCGCAGAGCAGGCCAAGGAATACGGCCTCGTAGACCACGTTATTGAGACCGTCAGCGGTCCGATCAGCAACTAAGGGATTAAGGAGAATAACCCACATGTCACAGTTCCAAATGCCTTCATCCCGCTACGTTCTGCCCTCTTTCATTGAGCAGTCGGCGCAGGGCACCAAAGAGACCAACCCCTATTCCAAGCTCTTCGAGGAGCGCATTATCTTCCTTGGCACCCAGGTGGATGACACCTCGGCCAATGACGTTATGGCACAGCTTCTCGTGCTCGAGGGACAGGACCCTGACCGCGATATTACGATGTACATTAACTCCCCCGGTGGCTCTTTCACCGCGCTGATGGCCATCTATGACACCATGCGTTACGTTCGCCCCGACGTACAGACTGTGTGCCTAGGCCAAGCGGCCTCGGCTGCGGCGGTCCTGCTCGCTGCCGGTGCGCCAGGCAAGCGTGCAGCTCTTCCGAACTCCCGCGTTCTCATCCACCAGCCCGCAACGCAGGGCACTCAAGGCCAGGTCTCAGATTTGGAGATTCAGGCCCGCGAGATCGAGCGTATGCGCAAGCTCATGGAAAACACCCTCGCTGAGCACACCGGCCGCACCCCGGAGCAGATCCGCATCGACACCGACCGCGATAAGATCCTTACCGCGCAGGAGGCAGTCGAATACGGCATCATTGACTCCGTCTTTGATTACCGCAAGCTCAACAACTAATCCGCTCGGCGCCTAGCACCCAAGCCCCGCCTTTTCTTCCACCAGCATCGTGCGCGTGGGTTGAATGTGCGGGGCTTGGGTGTGTCTGGGGTACGCGATGAAGGCGGCTTCGTTAGTCAGGCGGCGACGGGGGCCGGCGCGGTCTCCTCCAGCGTGGCACCATGGGCGCGCAGCCCGATGAGGGAGACTGCGGCGATCAAGGCGGCGGCGCCGGCGAGGGTATAGAGGCCTAGCGGCGTCCAGCCGGCATCCAGGAGGTAACCCGCCAGGATGGGGGCCAGCGTCGAACCCATGCGGGCGATGCCGATGGCCGCGCCGGTTCCGGTGGTGCGCAGCGCGGAAGGATAAGCCTCGGGAGTCACGGTATAGAGGCCGGCGATGCAGGCGTTGAGCATCAAACCTACGCCGATGCCGAGGATGAACATCACGGCGGGCATCGAGGAGGAGACGATGAAACCTACGAGCACTCCCGCGGAACCGAGGCCGAAGAGGATGAGGAGGCGGCGGGCATCGATGCGCGTGGTGAGTACCCCGTAGACCAGGGCGCCAATGGTTCCGCCAAAGGAAAGCATGATTCCCCCGAGGATGCCTTGTTGTGCGGTCAGGCCCTCTTCCTGAAGCAGTTTGGGCGTCCATTGGGAGGTGAAGTAGTACGCAAACATGATGAGGGAAAAGGCTAGCCACAGCTGAATAGAAGTGCGGAGAAACGCCGGGGACACAAGCTCTTTCCACGTGGCCTTCTCCACTGGGCGCGGGCTGAAGCTCGCCGAGCCCTGTACGCCTATGCGCTTGGCGATGGCGCTTACCTCATCCATGCGCCCACGCGAGGCCAAGAACTCCGCAGACTCGGGCACGAAGAATATGGTAAGCCCTAGGCCTACGACGGTCAGTGCGGCTCCGGCCCAGAAGATGGCCTGCCAACCATAAACGGGCCCTAGTCGTGCGGCCACGAAGCCGCAGAACATGGCGCCAAAACCGTAGCCTCCTGTGTAGAGGGCCATGGCCAATCCGCGAAAGCGTAGGTTGGAGAATTCGCTGACGAGGACAGTTACGCAGACCAATACTCCGCCGATCCCGATGCCGGTCAGAATTCGGAAAAGAAGCAAGAGGGCAAAATTGGGTGCTAGCGCAGTGAGAATCAGTCCGCACAAGTCGATGACCAAGGCAATAGTGATGAGCTTGGTGCGGCCAAAGCGGTCGGCGTAGGGGGCTAGGAATACTGAGCCGAGGCCAATGCCGATGAGAGCGGAGGCCAAGAGCCATCCCAGCTGTACGCCGCTGAGTCCGAAGGCCTCAGTGACGGCACTGGAGCCGAAGGCCATGGCGACGATATCGTAGCCGTCTAGGGCGTTGAGAAAAAGTGCGATGGCGACGATTGACCATTGCCGTGCGCTCATAGGAGAGTGGTTGATCAGTTCCCTGATGTCCATGGGCAGAGGGTTTCCTTTTTTCGTGGGTCAAAGATACTGCGCCGGGGCATTGCCATGCCCCCCGATGCAGCACAGAAAGAAAGCTAATGTAGTCCTTCCGATATGTCCATAAATTCGGTCTTAAGATTCTTGGCCGATGTGGGTGCGGAGACATTTGTCATGCCACGCGGAGGGAATGAACCGCGGGGGAGTCGGGTTGTTTTACTAGAGTGGAAGTAGTCTGTGTGTTCACCCATTCCGCAAAGAACAGCGGTGAAGAACACGCCTCTATGAGTTGAGAAAAGTGAGTTGAGAATCCTTCATGGCACGCATGCAAGAAAGCGCTGACCTGCTCAAGTGCTCTTTCTGTGGAAAGAGCCAGAAGCAGGTCAAGAAGCTCATCGCCGGTGGCGGAGTCTACATCTGCGATGAGTGCATTGAACTGTGCAACGAGATCATCGAAGAAGAACTCGGAGCAGCCCAAGACAAGGAGGGCCAGGAGGCCGAGGTACGCCTGCCGCGTCCCTCCGAGATCTCCTCTTTCCTGGACAAGTATGTCATCGGGCAAGACCGCGCTAAGCGCGTGCTTGCCGTCGCTGTGTACAACCACTACAAGCGCATCAAGGTGGAAGAGGCCCATGCTCTAGACAGCCGCCGCAAGCGCGCTGAGGATGAGGAGATCGAGATCGCCAAGTCCAATATTTTGATGTTGGGCCCTACCGGTTCCGGCAAAACTTACCTGGCCCAGACCCTCGCGCGGCTATTGGACGTTCCTTTTGCAATCGCCGATGCCACATCATTGACTGAGGCCGGCTATGTTGGCGAGGACGTGGAGAACATCCTGCTCAAACTGCTGCAGGCGGCAGATTTCGACGTGGAGCGCGCTCAGCGCGGCATCATCTACGTCGATGAGGTGGATAAGATCTCCCGCAAGTCGGAGAACCCCTCCATCACCCGTGATGTTTCGGGTGAAGGTGTCCAGCAGGCTCTGCTGAAGATCTTGGAAGGCACCGTCGCGGCGATTCCGCCCCAGGGAGGGCGAAAGCACCCGAACCAGGAGTTTATCCAGCTCGATACATCGAACATCCTCTTCATCGTTGCCGGCGCCTTTGCGGGCTTGGAGGATGTGATCGCCGAGCGCGTGGGCAAAAAGGGCGTGGGATTTGGCTCGCGTTTAGAAACCAAGCAAGATCGTTCGCGTATTGACCTCTTTTCCGAGGTGCGCCCAGAAGACCTCGTGAAGTTCGGGCTCATCCCAGAGTTTATCGGCCGCCTGCCCATCGTGGCCACCGTGGATAACCTCGATCAGACCTCTTTGGTCAAGGTCCTAACCGAGCCGAAGAACTCGCTGGTCAAGCAGTATCAGCGGCTCTTTGACATGGATGATACGCACCTGGAATTTGATCCGGCTGCGCTGGAAGCTATTGCTGATCTCGCCCTTGAACGAAAGACGGGTGCCCGCGGCCTGCGAGCCATCATGGAGGAGCTGTTGGTTCCTATCATGTACGAGCTGCCTGACCGCGAAGACATCGTCGGCGTACATATCACTGCAGCTTGCGTAGCAGGCGGCGAACCCGAGTACGTCTACTCCGACGAAGCCAAGGAATCCGCCTAGTACAAGGCGGTGGGATCCTCGCCCGAGTAGATATCCGAGCCGGTAGCGCCGTCTTCCTCGACGGGGCTATCGGCCACGAGGTAAGATTGATGCCCCGAGTCCGGGATATTGGCAGTGAGGAAGGAAAGCACGGCATCGACCATGAGCCTGTGCATGCCAGCGGTGTTGGCCTCCGTGAGCATGTCCACTCGCAGTAGGTTGTGCATCATGGCGTGACTAGTCACGCGGTACATGGTGAGAGAAGAAATCAACGTAAAGATGTCATTGGCGGAGATTCCGGGGCGGAAAGCTCCTGAGTCTTGGCCCAGCATAAGCAGCTTGTCCAAGTGGAGAGAGACCTCACTGACATCGGTGATGACCTGGGTGGTGTTCTCCAACAGCCGGTAGCGGTTTTCCTGCGCCAGTAGCGACAGGGCCTCGGGGTGCTCACTGTGTTGTTGGAAGATGCGATCCACGAGTTTGCGCACGCCTTCTACGGGAACGCCGGATTCAATCTCCAGAGCATCAACCGGAGGGCTGAGCCTTTGCGCCGCAACGGCGAGCGCCTGGCGGTAGAGACCCTTTTTGTCCCCGAAGTGGTAGTGGATCATCCTTTTGGACATCCCTGAAAGACGAGAGATGGATTCGAGTTTGGCCTCGGAATACCCGAACTCAGAAAACTGCTGGATAGCGACGTCGATGACTGCGTCCACGGACCGCGACTCGCTCGAGGCGGGCACGGGTTGGACAGAATCATTGACATTGAAGCTCATGGCTATTTCCGTCCTTGCGTTCCTTCTAGAGGTGGTGATTCTAAGCTGGGGTGTTGCCTGCGGGGGTTTCCATATCCGTGGTGTTTTCTCCAGTGTCCCTCGTCCCATCTTGCCGAAAAACCGCAGTGAGCGAGATTTAAGGGGCAAGAATTTCAGAAATACCAGGAATTCGGGGGTAGTTCAGGTGGGTTCGCAAGGGTGAGTGCCTCCAAAAGAGGGGAGTAGGGGCACTCTGCAAGGGTTGTGGATCGCGGGCTATGGTGGAAAGAGAACCTAAGTAACTTAGTTTGCCCCAAGGAGGCACAATGCAAGAATCCTTTAAGGCCACCGTTAAGATCACCGTGACCGGTGCTGCCGGAAACATCGCCTATTCCTTGCTGTGGCGCATCGCCGCCGGCGAGGTTTATGGAAAAGATACCCCGGTGGACTTGACCCTGCTCGAGATTCCGGCAGCGGTTAAGGCTGCCGAGGGCGTGGCCATGGAGCTGCGAGATTCCGCTTTCCCGCTCCTGCGTGACATCACAGTGACGGCTGATCTAGAGACTGCCTTTAGCAAGACACAGGCGGCTTTCCTGGTGGGCTCGCGGCCTCGTTCGAAGGGAATGGAGCGCGCAGATCTCCTGACCGCCAATGGCGCCATCTTCAGCGCGCAGGGCAAGGCGATCAATGACTTCGCAGACAGGGACGTCAAGGTCTTGGTGGTGGGAAACCCGGCCAATACTAATGCCTTGATTGCGGCGAACAATGCTCCTGATCTGGATCCCAGCCAGTTCACCGCCATGATGCGCCTCGACCATAACCGCGTGCTTGGCCAGCTTGCTGAGAAGCTGGGCACCCCCAGTGCCGAGTTCGAGAAGGTGGCGGTGTGGGGCAACCACTCGGCCTCGCAGTTCCCTGATCTGACCTATGCCAATGTCGATGTTGACCACGATTGGTATGTCAACGAGCTCATCCCCAAGGTGGCTAATCGCGGTGCGGAGATCATCGAGGTCCGGGGCCACTCCTCGGCCGCCTCGGCTGCCTCGGCGGCTGTAGACCACATGCATGATTGGATTCATGGAACCGAGGATTGGCGCACCGCCGCTATCGTCTCGGATGGGTCCTATGGCGTGGATGAAGGCTTGGTGTGTGGTTTCCCCACCGTAGCCCGCGATGGCCGCTGGGAGATCGTGCAAGGCCTCGAGCTCAGCGAGTTCCAGAAGGAAAGCATCGCTGCCTCGGTGGAGGAGTTGCGCTCCGAGCGTGAAGCTGTCCAGCACCTGCTCTAATCAGCGCTGTAGTTTGCGCGGCACCCTCAGCCGCCATTCGTGTAGGGGAGTTCCGCTGTAATGCGGAAACGGCCGGCTCAGCCGGCCTCGGAGGAGGGTGTAGAGCTGGTTGACGCACAAGGTAGACTCGTTTGGGTGAATGAGCGAAATAACGTTGAGAATAAAGAGCAACTGGTAGGCACCAACCGTGCGGATGCCCTGCCCAAATCCTGGGATCCCCAGTCGGTAGAAAAGGATCTTTATGAGGGCTGGGTAGAAGCTGGTTACTTCACCCCAGATGCGGACTCCGAGGCCGAGCCTTTCTCCATCGTTCTTCCCCCACCCAATGTCACAGGCCAGCTGCACATGGGTCACGCGCTTGATCACACCCTCATTGACTCGATCATCCGTCGTAAGCGCATGCAAGGGTTTGCCACCTTGTGGCTGCCCGGCGCGGACCACGCCGGCATCGCCACCCAGACCAAGGTCGAGGCCAAGCTCAAAGAGACCGAGGGCAAGTCTCGCTGGGACTATCAGCGTGATGAGTTTATTGACAAGGTCTGGGAGTGGAAGCGCGAATACGGCGGGACCATTCAAAACCAGATGCGCGCCATCGGCGACTCGGTGGACTGGTCGCGCGAGCGTTTTACCCTCGACGAGGGGCTGTCGAATGCCGTGCAGACCATGTTTAAGAAGCTCTATGATGCCGGGATGATTTACCAGGCCAACCGTCTGGTCAACTGGTCTCCGGTCCTAGAAACCGCGGTCTCCGATATTGAGGTCATCTACAAGGACGTCGAAGGCGAGCTAGTCTCCTTCCGCTACGGATCCCTCAATGATGACGAGCCGCACTTGGTTGTCGCCACCACCCGCATAGAGACCATGCTGGGGGACGTCGCCATCGCGGTTCACCCCGACGATGAGCGCTACAAAGACCTGGTCGGCCAAGTCCTGGATCACCCTTTCCGTTCCGATCTCAAACTTAAGGTCATCGCTGATGATTACGTTGACATGGAGTTCGGCACCGGTGCGGTCAAGATCACCCCAGCGCATGACCCCAATGACTACGCCATGGGCCTGCGCCACGGGCTAGACATGCCCATCGTCGTCGACACCACTGGGCATATAGCCGGAACCGGCACGCAGTTTGACGGTCTGAGCCGCGAAGAAGCCCGCGTGGCTATCCGTGAGGAGCTGGCCAAGCAAGGCCGCATTGTCAAGGAGATTCGCCCCTACGTCCACTCGGTCGGGCACTCGGAGCGCTCTGGGGAACCCATCGAGCCGATGTTGTCGCTGCAGTGGTGGGTCGCCGTCGACAAGCTGGCGAAGTACGCCGGTGACGCGGTGCGCGAGTCCGATACCGTCATCCACCCAGAGTCCTTGGCTCCGCGCTACTTCGAGTGGGTCGATAACATGCACGATTGGTGCATCTCCCGCCAGCTGTGGTGGGGCCACCGCATTCCTATCTGGTACGGCCCGCAGCGCGAGGACGGCTCCCGCGATATCGTCTGTGTGGGCCCAGGCGAGGAAGCGCCCGCAGGCTACGAGCAGGACCCCGATGTTCTTGATACCTGGTTCTCCTCGGCCCTATGGCCATTTTCCACCCTTGGTTGGCCGGAGAAGACCCCGGACCTGGAGAAGTTCTACCCCACAAACGTGCTGGTCACTGCGTATGACATCCTCTTCTTCTGGGTCGCACGCATGATGATGTTCGGTACCTTCGCCGGAACCGAAACCCCGGAGCTATTGGGACAAGGGCCGCAAGGCCGTCCGCAGGTACCGTTCAAGGACCTTTATCTCCACGGCCTCGTGCGCGACGAACAAGGACGGAAGATGTCGAAGTCCCTGGGCAACGGCATCGACCCCATGGATTGGGTGCGCGACTATGGTGCGGATGCCCTGCGTTTTACCCTGGCTCGTGGCGCCAACCCCGGTGTGGATCTGCCCTTGGGCTCGGACGCGGCGGCCTCCGCGCGCAACTTTGCCACCAAGCTTTTCAACGCCACCAAGTTCGCGCTCCTCAACGGTGCCGGAATTGCCGCGCTACCCAACCGCGAAGAACTCACCGATGCGGATCGCTGGATCTTGGACCGCCTGGAAGAGGTGCGCGTCCAGGTTGATGCTTACTTGGATGACTATCAGTTCGCCAAAGCCAACGAGCTGCTCTACCACTTTGCCTGGGATGAATTGTGTGACTGGTACCTGGAAATCGCTAAGACGCAGATTCCGCGCGACGGGCAATCCGCGCAGGGACGCACTACGCAGGTAGTCCTCGGACGCGTGCTCGACGTGGTGCTGCGCCTGCTTCACCCCACCATGCCCTTCATCACCGAGGTTCTGTGGAAGGCCTTGAGCGGGCAAGAGACCATTGTTACTCAGCCGTGGCCCACCGTGGCTGATACCAATGGCGGTGCCACTAAGGATGAGGTTGCCGCACGCCGCATCGACGATGCTGTCAAGCTTATCACCGAGATTCGCCGCTTCCGCTCCGACCAGGGCGTCAAGCCTTCCCAGAAGGTGCCGGGCCGGCTTGATTTCGCGGCCGCGGACCTTGCCGGTCAAGAGGGCCTCGTGCGCAACCTTGCCAACACCACCGAACCCGACGCGGACTTCAAGGTTTCGGCCACCATCGAGGTGCGCCTGTCCCAGGCCACCATCGAGGTTGCGCTGGATACCTCAGGTGCGGTTGACATCGCCGCCGAGCGCAAGCGCCTAGAAAAGGACCTGGCCAAGGCTAACAAGGAGCTGGAGCAGACCGGCAAGAAGCTGTCCAATGACGCATTCTTGGCCAAGGCTCCCGATGCCGTGGTGGAGAAGATCCGCACCCGTCAGCAGGTGGCCCGCGAGGAAGTCGAGCGCATCTCGGCACGCTTGGAGGCGCTCAAGTAGTGACGGAAAAATCTGCAACCCCAGACGGCCCAGAAAGCAAAGACTCCCCAGGGGACTTCGAAGTAGTCGATGCTCTCGCGGAGGGCACGGACGGCGGACCGGTAGAAATCACCGAGTCGGGGCTGACGCTTAACCTGGGCACTGGTGCGCCCGATGAGTATGAGCAAGCGCCCTCGCTCGAGGTCACGGCCGCTGATGTCAGCGCGCTTGCGGCAGTGGAGGATGAGTTAAACCAACGGTGGCCTGAGACTAAGCTCGAGCCTTCGTTGGATCGCATTGAAAAGCTCATGGATCTCCTCGGGCATCCTGAGCGTTCCTTCGACGTCATCCAGGTCGCCGGAACGAATGGCAAGTCTTCGACTGCGCGCATGATTGATTCGCTGCTGCGTGCCTTCCACCGGCGTGTGGGTTTGGTTACCAGCCCGCACCTGCAGCTTGTCACCGAAAGAATTGGTATCGATGGGCATCCGATTCATCCCCGCGACTTCGTTCGCATGTGGAATGAGATCAAGCCCTATGTTGAGATGGTTGATGCGCTAGCCGACGTCGCCATGTCGAAGTTCGAAGTTCTCGTAGCCATTTCCTATGCCGCTTTCGCGGACGCGCCTGTCGATGTCGCAGTTGTTGAGGTCGGCATGGGCGGGACCTGGGATGCCACGAATGTAGTTAACGCAGACGTGGCGGTCATCATGCCCATCGGTCTGGACCACACCGAGTACCTCGGCGATACCCTAGCTGAAATTGCGGGGGAGAAGGCTGGCATTATCAAGGCTCGACCAGATGTGGAAGACCCGCGGACACCGAAAGAGAATATCGCCGTCATTTCGCAGCAGGATCCGGAGGCCATGGAGGTCATCTTGAACCGCGCCGTGGCGGTGGATGCGGGAGTAGCTCGTGCAGGCTCCGAATTTGCAGCAGTGGAATCACGCATCGCGGTGGGCGGTCAGCAGCTCAACATTAAGGGGTTGGGCGGACTGTATGAGGACATCTTCCTGCCTCTGCACGGGGAGCATCAGGCCCGCAACGCAGCGGTAGCTTTGGCCGCAGTCGAGGCTTTCTTCGGCGCCTCCGCCGGTCGCCCGCTCGACGCAGCGACCGTGCGCGAGGGCTTTAGCAAGGCCATATCTCCCGGGCGGTTGGAGCGCGTTCGTACCTCTCCCACGACCTTTATTGACGCGGCGCACAATCCGCACGGTGCTACTGCTTTGGGCGCTGCACTAGAGCGCGACTTCGATTTCGCGCGGCTAATCGGCGTGGTTTCGGTATTCGCGGATAAGGACTATCGCGGAGTACTCGGCGCGCTCGAGCCCCATTTGACCGAAATTGTCATTACTCAGAACTCTTCGCCGCGGGCCTTGGATGCGTATGAGCTGGCGGAGGCCGCTCGTGAGATCTTTGGTGAAGAACGCGTTTACGTCGCAGATGATCTGGCCAGTGCCTATGCCCAGGCCGTCGAGTTGGCCGAGGATGCGGAGGTACAGTCGGGTTCCGGTATTGTCATTACCGGCTCCGTCGTCACCGCCGGGGATGCACGCGCGATGTTTGGAAAGGACCCTGCATGAGCAATCAGGTGCCCGAGGAAGAAATCAGCCCCCTAGGGCTAGGCCATGCACCCGTTAAGGACCCGATCAAAAGCTTCAACGGAATGGTCATCGCCAGCTCGCTGACCATGGAAGTCATCACGTTGATCCTGGCTTTCCCGCTGCTTTATAAGCTTTATGACGGCACTTTGTGGACACCCTTCAACATCGGGGTAGTAGGCGGACTCGTAGCCTTCCACCTCATCATGCTTGCGTTTGTCTCGCGTTCTTGGGCGCTTTTCACCATCTTGGTCGTGCAGGTTCTGGGTATTGTCCTGGGATTAATGGTCCACTGGTCCGTGGCTGCGATCATGGTCGTGTTTGGCCTCGAATGGCTGCTGGCCGCTTACCTGCGGTCCTCTTTGGTAGCGCGAATGAAGCGTGGTTACCTCACCACGCAGCACCTCAATAAGTCCTAGCGCCGGCCTGCTCTCGGCGCAGCTAAGTCCCTATAGACTAGGGCGCATGCGCTATCTTTATTTCATTTTGGCCGGTCTCGGCTGCGCCGCGGCAATAGGCCTACGTGCCCTAACGGGGGCTCCGTGGGCTCCACTCGTGGCCCTTATCGTGGCCGCCATTTTTTTAGTGTTGGGCTTGCGGGAGTCCATGGCACCCGCGCGGAGCTACGCTGCGGAAGATCTCAGCGCCGAGCAAGAAAAGGAGCTGCGGCGCTTGCTCGATGCGGGGCAATTTGGCACTGCAGGCAAGCAGGTTCAACTGTGGTTTCGCGGTATCTCCTATGAAAAGGCCGAGCAGATAGTTCATTCGCTGCGTTAAGGGGTAGTACGAGGCGGCGTTTACACCCCCTGTAGCGCGTCATTGGGAAGGCCCATTATGTACAGTATGGGGCATGACTGAACGTACCCTCATTCTTATTAAGCCGGATGGCGTCAACAACGGCCACGTCGGCGAAATTATCGCCCGCATCGAGCGCAAGGGCCTGAAGTTGGCCGCTCTTGATCTGCGCATCGCGGACCGTGAGACCGCAGAAAAGCACTACGCTGAGCACCAGGACAAGCCTTTCTTCGGTGAGCTCGTGGACTTCATCACCTCTGCCCCCCTCGTCGCCGGAATCGTAGAGGGCGAGCGTGCCATCGAGGCTTGGCGTCAGCTGGCCGGTGGAACCGATCCGGTTTCCAAGGCCACCCCCGGCACCATTCGTGGCGATTTCGCCTTGAGCGTGGGCGAGAATGTCGTGCACGGTTCCGATTCCCCGGAGTCGGCCGAGCGCGAAATCTCCATCTGGTTCCCTAACCTCTAAGAAGTTCTCGGCGCTTTCGAAGTCCAGGACCATTACAGCCTAGGCCACGGGCCTGGGCTTTCGTCGTTTTCTAAAGGCTTAACGGATCTTCTGGGTTCATCTCCACTGCACGGTCATAGTCCTGCCCGTTGTTGGTTTCCCCACTGGGCTTTGTTTTGGGGTGCGGGAATTCGCCGTTAGGCTTGTTGACCTAGCGGCTAGTATGCGGGGGCTGCCAGACTATTGTCCCGCCTTGGCGGGTAAGGCG
>NZ_DGRD01000016.1:0-9029 GCF_002390965.1 Corynebacterium sp. UBA4397 | reverse complement strand
CCACAACTTCAGCGTCCACAACCTCCGCGTCTACCACGTCCGCATAATCGCGGCTGCCATCGTCGGGGTCTACATCAATGTCCACGTCAGTGTCTTCTGACCCCGCTGAGATCTCTGGGTCCTCCGGCGAATCTTCCTCTTCTGCGACCTCACCAGCGTCATCAGATTCAACCTGATCCTCAGGCGCGGGCACAACCGACGCCTCTTCCTCACAGGCGGCACTCCGTGCACTCTGTGCTTGGAGTAAGAGGGAGGCTGCAGCAAATGCTAGTCCGACGGCTGCCAGCCAGACCCCGCTGAGCCCCGCAGCCACCCACACGCTCAGACCGGTGAACCCGTAGTATCCGAGTTCCCCGGACGAAAGATAGCCTAGGATGAGCATTCCGACGGCTGCCATGAGCCCTGCTACAGCAGCGAATTGAAAGCTGGGACGGCGACGGTAGAAGAGGTAGGCGGCACTGCACGGCAAGGCCAACAACAAAACTACGGCCCACGCTTGTACCGATGCGGGTACGACGCCGAATAGAGGCACCGGCGGCAAGGCCACCAAATCGACATTAAAGAGGCTCACGCTAGCATCGCCGACGTGCAGTTGGGCGCCGCTTAAAACCCCCATCGTGTAGACCACGGCGTTGGGCAGATAAAGCAGGCTCAGAGCTACCAGCCCCACAACCCCACCGGCACCGAGATGCGGATAGCTTGCAAGCAGCTCGCTTTGGCGTCCCCATCCCACTGCCGCCACAATCACAAACACCACCAAGGAGACGATTCCGGCATAGGCCAAGTAGCGCAGGGCTAAGAAAGCGGCGTCGACAAGCAGGGTTGAAACCCCGAAGCGCCGCGCCAACGCCCGCCACAGGCGTGGGCCCATTCCACCGGCCAGTACACAAAGATGCAGAAGCAGAATCCGCGGCAAAGCCATAGCCAGGTTGGGGGGCGAAACATCGAATACTTTCCCCGCGTCCCACAGCATTAGCCAGGCCAAGATTGTCAGTGCTGCGGGCACCACCACTGCCGCGACCGCGAGAATAGCCACGTCATTGATGCTCACCTTGCTACGAATCGTGTTGCGGATCCGGCGCGCGATAACGAATGCAAAGAGCAGCGCCGGCAGCAGTGGCATCACGGAGATGGTTATTCCGCCTGCCACTACGGGCCCGAGATTTAGAACCATCCAAGACTCAGCGATGACTGCAGGCAGCCAGGCTAGGGAGGTGCCTGTCAGCAACAAAGCGCCCAAGGCTACCGCCAAAATAGCGAGGATAAGCACCGCCTGAGGCAGAGCCACGGCAAAAGCCATGCGGCGGGCTCGCTCAAACTTGCTCAGCGGGGGTCGCGCGCGGCGCGCTTTCGCCTGCGCCCCAGCCTTGTGCGCGATGCGTGAGGCTGGGTCGATGGACTGGTGACCGCGGCCTCTCGTCTGCGCGCGCGGACGCGAGGTGGACCGCGATTGGGGGCTGGTGTTCCTATTCATCGCCTCTACTGTGCCACGCGAATGCCCGCGAGCACGTTTGGCGCGACGAGAATCGATACACACGAGCGATCCAATACCCCAAGGTCCAACGCTGACCTGCACCTTGCAGATCCCGCCTATCTTTGAAAGTAAGAGCCGCCGATACCTATATATATTACTGTGACTAGAGTGAACACGGCGGTCGCAGGAGTCCACTCTCGACCATCACTCCGTAGCGTTACACCGACCCCACCCGCGGGGGTAGCCAATTCCGTTCCTTAGAAACGGCGGCGAGTTCTGCAGGTTTAGCCCGGGGGAAGAAAATTATTCCGGTTAGGGTTGCTGTCACATTTCCGAGACGCTACTGTTACATCTCGTTGGTAACAGAAAGGTCACAATATCGTAACCAACCGTGATGGACTGTAACGCCATATCCGGTACGCAGATTGTGAAGAGAATGGAAGTTGATTTGATGCGAAGCAAGACCCAGCGGGACGCCGGACGCCACCGTAAGATCATCACCTCGCAGACCACCAAGGGCCGTATCGCCCTTATCGCGGTAGCTGCTGGAGCGGTTTCCACCGCAGGTGTTGGCGGAGCGGCCGCGGCTAATATTCAAGCCGATAACACCCAAGGACAAAAGGCCCAGTCGGTCAACTTCTCCTTGGCAAACAACTCCGGAGAGCTTGAGCGCGCCCAGGCGGCCGTCGCTGACGGTCTCGCCGAAACCCCGCAGATCTTGGCCGTATCTAACAACAAGCCCATCACGGACTTGGCAGATCAGCTCAACAAGGCAGTAGCAGCCTCTACCGAGCGCGCTGCCGCCGACAAGGCCGCCCGCGGCCCCTCAGTCGTCCGCCCGGCCGAGGGCAGCTTCACGTCCGGCTTTGGCTCCCGCTGGGGCTCCTTCCACTCCGGCATCGACATCGCTAACGCGAATGGAACGCCTATTCTCGCGGTCATGGACGGCACCGTCATCGATTCCGGCCCCGCCTCTGGCTACGGCCAGTGGATCCGCATCAAGCACGAAGACGGCTCCATGTCCGTCTACGGCCACATGGAGACCCTAGACGTCGCCGTGGGCCAGCAGGTCCACACAGGCCAGAAGATCGCCGGAATGGGCAACCTGGGATTCTCCACCGGCACCCACCTTCACTTCGAGATTCACCCCGCCGGCCAGGGCGCAATTGATCCCATCCCGTGGCTTGCAGAGCGCGGGATCAACATCGGCTAGGGATACAGCTCCCCCGAACTTCCCATCCAACCTTTCTTCCGCAGCAGCGCGGGATCGCCGCAACACAGCGCTCCCGCGCTTTTGTTCTGCGCCGATTCCCGTCATAGCGTGCGCCGATCCAAGTTTAACCGCGTCACTCTGGCGTTGCACTCCACTCCGTCGCACCTCCGACACGCTGCTTAACTTCGGGCCATCAACCCTCGTCTCAGGCCGCCAACCAAACGTTGTAGTCCATCTCACAGGAGATATTTTTTGACCACCAACGCATTCTCAAAGGGGGAGCTTTTCAATCCCTTATACCCCCTAAGCGGCGGATATGGCGGGAAGAAAAGACCGTTAAGTGGGAAGAAGAACTTCACCCACAGCCATCGCATGGGGCACTCCCCCTTCCCCACACCCCCACACAGTTGCCCGAGAACTTTTTTATAACAGTTTTCACTCCTGCAACACGCGTAACATGCTGGCAACTTAGTCCTGTTTCGAACATCAGTGCATTGAGCTGGGTAGATTAGTCATTGCGCGATGTGACAACAACAGATAGCTTTTATCTCGTTGCCCAAAAAGAGCGTCACTGCCCCATCCCTGGAACGTCACGATAAGGACTTCATTTATGAAGCGCATGAATCGCGCCGTCAAGCGAACAGTGCTTGGCACCACCGCACTGTGTATGACATTCGCCCTGACCACAGTCGCTCCTGCGAGCGCGGTGGATACGCCAGCAAACAACGACGCTGCGCTTTACGAAGCCGCTTTGGAGCTCGCCGACGCAGCAAGCGCTGATGCCGCAGACGCAGACACCGAGGGACAGTCCTCTAAAGGCCAAGGTGGGTGGGATATCGCTTTAGACCCAGCACTCATCAAGGAACTCATCGAGGCTTTCCGTCCACCAGCAGATACGCCCGAGGTAACCAAGCAAACGGGGCGCGACGCCAGTGGCAACACGGTGTCTTCTCCCACGACGGGTACTTTTACTTCCGTCTACGGCGAGCGCTGGGGAACCACGCACAATGGCATCGACATAGGCAACGCCGTAGGAACCCCGATCTACTCCGTCATGGACGGCGAGGTCATTTCCTCCGGCCCAGCCCAGGGCTTTGGTAACTGGATTAGAGTGCGCCACGACGACGGAGCTATATCCGTCTACGGCCACATGCCGGCCAATATGCTCTACGTGTCTGTGGGCGACAGAGTCAGTGCTGGGCAAGAAATCGCCGGCATGGGCAGTGAGGGCCGCTCAACCGGCCCCCACCTCCACTTTGAAATTCACCCTGATGGCACCACGCCTGTTGATCCTGTGCCGTGGTTCAAAGAGCGCGGCATCACCATCTAGCGCGCTTTTCCGGCTGCTAGAGCTTTTCCATCGGCACTCCGCCGATGAGCATGAGCCGCACCTTACCGGCCGAGCCGAAGTCCACCGTAACGGTGGCCCTGGCACCAGAACCGGCGGCCTCAATCACCGTGCCGAGACCATATTTCGCATGGTTGACGCGGTCCCCGACCGCAAGATTGAGGTGATTATTCCGTGGCATCGAGGTAGCTGAGTGCGAGGATGAGGAGCGCTGCGAAGGGGAAGTCGCAGTGCTCTTTTTGTTCTTATTCCACCCAGACCAGTCCTTGCCATAGGATCTTCCGTACTGATAAGAGTCATCGCCGCCCCACGCGCCAGACAAGCTGCTTTCGGGCGCTTCGCGGCGCCAGTCAAGGAGTTCTTCTGGGATCTCTCCAAGGAAACGGCTGGCAGGATTGGTCATAGGATTGCCCCACGAAGATCGCAGGATTGCGCGAGTGAGATAGAGCTGCTCACGTGCGCGAGTAATACCCACATAGGCCAGGCGACGTTCCTCGCTCAGTTCTTTCGGGTCACCGAGCGAGCGCATATGTGGAAACTGGCCATCCTCCCAACCTGTAAGAAACACAACTGGGAACTCTAGGCCCTTTGCTGTGTGGAGAGTCATCAGAGTCACCACTCCGGTCTCACTATCGGGGATCTGGTCCGCATCAGCGACAAGAGAGACCTTTTCTAGGAAGGCCTGCAGGGAGCCCGGTGCGGCTTCTCCCTCTGCCAGCTGCGGATCTTCCTCAGCGTCCGAGCCATCGAACGCCATGTTATTTGCCGCGTCGGAAGAAAACTCTCGGGCTACCGAGACGAGTTCGTTCAAGTTATCCAGACGCGCCCCATCCTGCGGATCGTTGGATTGTTCCAAAAGCTCGCGGTATCCCGTGGCGTCCAGCACAAGGTTGAGCAGCTCGCCGAGATCGGGCTGCCCTGTCACCGCATTTCTCATTCCCGGAATCTGTGCTCGAATCCCTTCCATCATCTCTACGAACTTGGAAACGGCATTAACAGCGCGGGTGCCTAAACCCGCGACTGCGCCGGCAGCGCCATCATGCAGCGCCTTGCCGAAGCTGATGCCGAGATTGTCCGCATGCAAGGAGATCTGCCCCTGCGCCTTGTCCCCAATCGCCCGCTTGGGGACGTTAATGATGCGCCGCAGGCTAACGGTGTCATCCGGGTTATCGATAATGCGCAGGTAGGCGACCATGTCACGGATCTCGCGGCGCTCGTAGAAGCGGGTTCCGCCGACGACCTTATAGGGAATGCCCGAGCGCACGAAGATGTCCTCCAAGGCACGAGAAGCATTATTGGTGCGATACATGATGGCGATATCCGAGTAGCTACGGCCCTGATCGGCCAAAGAATCAATCTCGGAGGCGATAAACCGCGCCTCATCATGTTCATTATCGGCGACATAGCCGATGATCTTTTTTCCCTGTCCATGCGCGGTCCACAGATTCTTTTCACGGCGACCCTCATTCCTGGAGATGACCGCGTTGGCGGCATTCAAGATGGTCTGCGTTGAGCGATAGTTCTGCTCCAACAAGATTGTCTTGGCCTGCGGGTAATCGCGCTCAAACTCTTGGATATTGCGGATGGTTGCTCCACGGAAAGCATAGATAGACTGATCCGAGTCTCCGACTACGCACAGCTGCGGCGCTTCAGCAGAAGGCTCTCCCTTGCCAACCAACTCAGAGACCAGGGCATACTGCGCATGGTTGGTATCTTGATACTCATCAATGAGGACATGCCGGAAGCGACGCCGGTAGAACGCGACTACCTGCGGGTACTCCCGAAAGATGCGCACGACCTCTCCAATAAGATCGTCAAAGTCGACCGCGTTGGCCGCACGCAGGCGGCGCTGATACTCCGCATAAACCTGGGCGATGACAATATCGAAAGGATTCTTCGTTTTTGCAGCCTCGCTCGCAGCACTATCCGGGGAGACCAGATCATTTTTTAGATTAGAGATCTGGTTAGCCAAAACGCGAGAAGTGAATTTCTTCAGATCTATGCCCATGTCCTTGGCAATCATGGTCAGCAGACGCCTAGCATCATCCCCGTCATAGATAGTAAAATTAGTGTTCAGCCCGGGCACCAGCTGAGCGTTCTGGCGCAGAATGCGCACGCAAATGGAGTGAAACGTAGACACCCACATGCGTTCAGCCACGGGCCCCACCAATTGCCCGACGCGCTCTTTCATTTCCGCAGCGGCCTTGTTGGTAAAGGTAATAGCCAAAATCTCCCAGGGCGCCACCCCCCTGCTGCGCATAAGATAAGCAATGCGGCGCGTGAGCACGGCCGTCTTTCCTGAGCCTGCGCCAGCAACAATAAGCAGCGGAGAACCAATGTGGGTCACCGCGGCCAGCTGCTGCGGATTTAGCCCCTGGGTTAGGGGATCCGCTGCGGGTTTCGGGGACGTGGCCACCTCGCGTGAATTGCCAACAACCGGGGCGGCCGAGGATCCGGCGCGATCCGGCGAGATGCGGGAAAAGGGAGACTCGTTATTCATAGTGCCTACCAACCTACTAGCCTCCTCGGACATGTCACCTCATCTCGCCTCATGTTCCCTTTAGACGGGCTCGGTGGCAGAATTGGGACCTATGTCTTTAGAAGAAAATCTCCCCCCTCAATCCGCTTCTGACTCCACATCTAACTCCCCTGCGGATTCCGCCTCTGGCAGCACCGCCGCCGATAGTGGTGTTGTGGACAACGGCATGGCCATCCGCTTCCCCTCTGGCAGCGATGATCCACTCACTGACGCAGAGATCCAGCGCTACCGCGCCGAGATCAATCGGCTCGATCGCCTCATCCTTGACGCTGTAAAGCGCCGCACGGAGGTCTCTCAGGCGATAGGACGCACCCGTATGAGCAGCGGCGGAACCCGTCTTGTCCATACCCGCGAGATAGCTATCCTCAACGAGTTCCAAGACGAGTTGGGTGAGGAGGGCCCCGCCATCGCCTCGGCGCTTTTGCGTATGGGCCGCGGCAAGCTCGGCTAGCTTTTTCTACTGCTCAGTGTGAGCAATTGGACTACGGTGGGACAGTGGAATGTTGCTCGCATTTGATACCCCGGTGTTCGCCGGACCGTTTCACCTTTAGAAAGGCCTCTTTTATGGACATCACCGCCACCGCGCAGTGGACCGCGCTCTCCGAGCTTTTTAAACTTAAGAAAGACCTCAAACTTAGAGAACTCTTCGCGGCGGATCCACGCCGAGCTTCTCGCTACACTTTCGACGCAGCGGGATGGCACGCAGATCTCTCCAAAAACCTCGTCGACGATGAGGTTCTCAACGCCCTTTTCGCGCTGGCCAAGGCCGCAGACCTCGAAGCCCGCCGCGAGGCCATGTTTGAGGGCAAGCACATCAACAACACTGAAGATCGCGCGGTTCTACACACCGCGCTGCGCCTTCCTGCTACAGAGGATCTTGTGGTCGGCGAGGAAGACGTCGCCGCAGAGGTCCACGAAACCCTTGGCCACATGCGCGATTTCGCCACCGCCTTGAGGTCTGGGAAGTGGCTCGGCTACACCGGACACACCATCAAGAAGATCGTCAACATCGGTATCGGCGGATCAGACTTGGGTCCGGCCATGGCTACCAAGGCGCTGCGCGCCTACGAGGTAGCAGGAATTAGCGCTGATTTCGTCTCCAACGTTGACCCCGCCGACATGGCCGCCACCCTCGAAGGATTAGACGCGGGCTCCACAGTCTTTGTCGTCGCCTCCAAGACCTTCACCACCCAGGAAACTCTGACTAATGCCCATGTTGCGCGGCGCTGGTTGCTCGAGCAGTTCGACGGCGATGAAAGCGCCGTCGCCAAGCACTTCGTGGCTGTTTCGACCAACGCTGAAAAGGTCGCGGAATTCGGCATCGACACCGCGAACATGTTTGGGTTCTGGAACTGGGTCGGGGGACGCTACTCGGTGTCTTCCGCCATCGGCCTCTCACTCATGTGCACCATCGGCCCGCAGGACTTCATGCGCTTCCTGTCCGGTTTCCATGCCATGGATGTGCATTTTCGTACTGTCCCGCTTGAGAGCAACCTGCCCATCCTCATGGGTCTGCTCAATATCTGGTACTCCAACTTCCACGGCGCACAGACACACGCGGTTCTTCCCTACTCCGAGGACATGGGTCGTTTCCCTGCTTACTTGCAGCAGCTGACCATGGAGTCGAACGGCAAGTGCGTCCACCACGATGGCACGCCGGTTGAAACCACCACGGGGGAGATCTTCTGGGGCGAGCCTGGAACCAATGGGCAGCATGCATTCTTCCAGCTTCTGCACCAGGGCACCCGGCTCGTTCCGGCTGACTTCATCGGCTTCGCCCGTCCACACGAGGACTTCTTCACGGCTGATTCCTCCAGCTCCATGCATGACCTGCTCATGGGCAACTTCTTTGCCCAAACCAAGGTGCTGGCCTTTGGCAAGAATGCCGATGAAATTGCGGCGGAAGGCGTTGACCCAGCCGTCGTCCCGCACAAGGTGATGCCGGGTAACCGGCCCTCCACTACCCTGCTTGCGCAGCAACTGACCCCGGATGCTTTGGGCTCACTCATCGCACTCTACGAACACATTGTCTTCACCGAGGGCGCTATCTGGGACATCAACTCCTTCGATCAATGGGGAGTCGAGCTAGGAAAGCAGCAGGCAAATGACCTGGCCCCTGCCGTGTCCGGCAAGGTAAAGGTCGACTCAGGTGATTCCTCCACCGATGAACTCGTGGGCTGGTACCGCAGTCACCGCTAAAGTGGCTCTTCCGAGGTTTAAAGTGCGTGGTGGGAGTGGCAGGAAAAACGCGAGTCCCTTGCCGGTATTTTCCGGGATCCCCTCCACCGCACAGTCATAGTCCTGCCCATTGTTGGTTTCCCCACCGGGCTTTGTTTTAGGGGTGCTGAAAGTCGCCGCCTGGCTTGTTGTCCTAACGGCTAGTGTGCGGGCGGCTGCCAGACTATCTTTCCGTCTTGGCGGGCCAGGCGCCCGCGCCGCGGTGGCGCATTCGGAT
>NZ_DGRD01000011.1:0-11933 GCF_002390965.1 Corynebacterium sp. UBA4397 | reverse complement strand
GGCCATCCGGCCTATCCTGAATGGTTAATCTCATGTCGGTACTCAGGACGACTGGCCAACAAAAACACTCCACTCCAAAACCGGAAGATCTGGGGTTTCCCGCAAATCGTGGACACTTAGTTAAGCTACTTAGTGGTTAAGCAGCGGCTTTTTCTTATCCTGTTGGGATTTGACCTGTGTTTCGAAATCGACGGGGCTGACCATCCCGATGGCTGAGTGACGGCGGCGCCGGTTGTAGACGATCTCAATCCAGCGAGCTACAGCCTTTCGGGCTTCATCTCGGGTTGACCATTTCTTCCGGTTATAAAACTCGGTCTTTAGCGCTGACCAGAATGATTCTGACATCGCATTATCGAAACACACACCAGTCCGGCCGACAGATTGGGCTATACCCAGTTCTTGACAGACTTGCCACAATTGCTCGCTCGTGAACTGAGTGCCGCGATCCGCGTGGAATACCAGCCCATCAGGTATCTCACCACGCAGAGTATGAGCCATACGCAAAGCGCGTTCAACCAGATGAGAATCCTGCACACTATCCATGGCCCAGCCCAAAACACGTCGGGAATGTCCGTCTCGGATCGCGCACATGTACAGCCAACCTTCACCGGTGCGTAGATAGGTAATATCTGACATCCACACTCGGTTAAGCTGACCGCGATCAAACAATCGTTTCACCAGGTCAGGAAGCACGGACTTGTGCTTGGATCGGATCGTGGTTATTGGAACAAACGCCCTGGGCGAGATACCCTCAATACCCATCATCCGCATGCGCTTAGCCACGGTTTTACGATTGATAAAGATGCCTTCCTCAACCAATTCTGCAGTAATATGAGGAGCACCGTAAACTTCGCCAGACTCCTCCCAGATATCGAGGATTCGCTTGTCCAATTGGTCGAGAAAATTCTGACGATTATCCTCTCCACGCTCTCGACTAGCTTGCGTGTGTGCCCATCTGTAGTATCCCGAACGAGAAACCTCTAATAACCTGCTCATTCGTTTAATACTGGAATTCGCCTTCTCCAGCTGTATTAGCTCAAATTTTTCCGATCTCGTTGCGACGCCACGAAGAAGGCGGTGGCTTTTGACAAGAACTCATTATCCATCTTTGCCTCAGCCAATTCACGACGCAAACGAGTGTTTTCGGCTCGTATATCGGCATCACTGCGGCCATCAGCCGATCCTTGGCGTTCCCGCTCGAGTTTTACCCACCTGCCCAGAATTGTGGCTGATACGCCAATTTCCTGTGCTACATGCGCAATCGGACGCTCGGATTCGAGCACCAGCCGAGCTGCCTCCTGCCGGTATTCCGGGGTATATTTCTTGCGTTGTTGACTCACAATGAACATCCTCTCCTACGGACACAAAATCCGTACTAATAGGGTGTCCACTACTCGAGGGTAACCTCAGATCCGGTTTACTTTCCCCAATCCTCATCAGCGGCATCTTGCGCATCGGCCGCCTTGTTGCGGGCTTTGGCAATCTCTAAGGCGTGAGAGGCTTCTTCCGCCGAATCATAGGGCCCCATGCGGCTTCCCCAGCTGTCTTTCTTGCCCTGGGAAACTTCGCCGGTGCTCATGTCGAAATACCATTTCTTCTCTGAATCAGCCATGGTCTTCTCCTTGTGTCTAATCATACGAGTAACCAAGGTTCGGGTTAGTCTCCCGTACCTTGGGGCGTGCGATGACTCAAGACTACAGTCACTAAGTCCCCCGCCTGTGTCTGCGAGCCAGCTAGAATGTGAACGTCACACAATGACTTTTGCCATGTGCCCCGAATGTCTTGCCAAATATCTTGAAGGAGTAATTCCACGATGCCTTTGCGGTCCCCATCTTCTGCCCCTATCTCTCAAAGGGTAAGCGCCGCCCATGTCGACGCCATAGGGATCGCACCCACTCACATTGCGTCGGCACCGGCTACGTGGGCTTTCATCGGTGAGCATGTCGATTACTTCGGTGGTGTAGTTATCGCAGGGTTGTCAGATCTGCGCGTTGCAGTCGCAGTTAGCGCACGCAATGATGGGGCGATAAACGTCTCCTATACTTGTTCGGCAGATTCGGATTCCCCCCAAGAGGATTCCATTACTTTGGCGCAGCTCGCAGAGCTGGCCGCCGCGCAACAGCTTGGCACGGATTCTGAAGGTCTAACGGTCTATCCCGACCCGCCTACAGGCGGAATGGCTGCTCGTTGGGGCGGGGTTGTCCACACCATGATCAACCGTCAGTTACTCTCCCGCGATACCGCGGGATTCGATATTACGGTGGTCTCTGATATTCCCTGCAACGCTGGTCTTGGAGCCTACTCTGCCGTGGATGTTGCCCTCGCGCTTGCTCTAGTGGGCGAGGACTCAGAACTCAAGGACGCTCCTGTACGCGCCCGAATCGCAGATGTGTGCACACAGGCTGCAGGATGTTTCTCCGCCATTCCGCCGGTTCACGCACGCCACTCAAGTGCGCTGCGCGGGGCCGAAGATGCCGTGACCATAGTCGACTACGCCGATGGATCCGTGACTCACGCACCACACCCAGTTACCCAAGAAGTACAGGCTTACGCAATTACCGCCCCCCAGGACTTCGACGCTGTAGAGGCAGGAGCAGAGCTACGTCGCCGCGAACGCTTCATTGATGCCGCCTGCCATGCCTTTGGGACTGAGTCTTTAAGGATGCTGCCTGATGCCCCGCAGCGTGTGATTGATTGGTTGCAGGCGGTCCATAAAGTCTATGGAGCTCAAGGACAGCCTTCCATTGCGGAGGCCACACGGTGGTTAGCCTTCTACGAGGAAGAGACTCAGCGCGCTAAAGAGTTCGCCAGCGCGTTGCGCTCACGTCGCGGCGCTGCACTCTTCCCGCTTTTAGAACAGTCACAGGGCGGGCTTAATGGCGTCTACGATCTGGGAGCCGCCCCGCACTTGGCCCAGCTTGCAATGTCCCGCGGCGCACTTGCCGCTCGTTGTGCCTTTGCCGGTGTTTTCAACTCTGTGATCGCCTACGTCCCAGCCAAGAACGCCTTGAATTTCGCGGCTGATTTGGCCGGAGATCGCCTCGCAGTTTGCGCTCTCAACCCCGGTGCGCCGGCCGTGCTCGAGGCCTAGTCAGCCGGCCAGGCAAAAAGCACCTCACGCGTGGCTGTATCTGCAGTGATGAGTGAAACCGCAGTCTCCCTCCCCATCTCAGGAGTGCCGATCGATGCAGCGAATACCGGCGGGTTAGCCACAAAAAGGCGCGAACGCTGCCGTTTCTCGTTGTTGTGAACAACGATGGCAGAAAAGATACTACCCACCCATGGTGCAAGGACGGTTGCTTCTGTGAGATTGAGACAGGCCTTGTCCACCTGCGCCGCTAGGTGAGAGCTGGCGCGCATGGACGCGACGACGTCGTGTGCCCTGGTACTGACCCATGTGGGAAGCTCCGACCCAGTCGATAGCGCCAGGCATACCTCTGTGGCGAAGCGATCAGACAAGCGCCGCAGAGGGGCAGTCACGTGCGCGTAATAGCCGCCGATTCCGGCGTGAATCTCAGCTGATCTTTCCGCCAGCCAAATGTAATCTGCCCCGCGCAGTAGGCGCTGGGCTTCCCGCATGGCGGACATGCCCTTGGGGGTATCTGCATCGATGCTCAAGAGGAACTCCGAGATAGAGGCCTGGCCCATTGCAAATCCCAAGGCCTGAATCTCAGCGCGAAACTCCTTTTCCGCTGCGGGGCTTGCTCCCGGCAGTGGACGCAGGAAGCCTACACCCCGGCTCGCCATGAGCTGACCCGCGCACATGCCGGTCAAAAGCGAAATTTCCGAGTTATAGTCCATGATTTCATAACGCGGCTCAATTTCTAGCCCAAAGCGCCCATCGTCTTCTTCTACTACGCGCTGAGAAGGCATTCGCAAAGAAATCGCGTTGCGCCGCAATGACGAGGCCTGCCGCAACTTTCCTACCTGCGGCAAAAGAGCAATCGAGGGATGTAAGCTCCCTGCCAACAGGTCAGCATGAACGCCGTCGTAGTCGAGTCTTTCCCTGGAACGCACCAACGACCTGCGCAGGCTAAAGGCTTCGACCTCGCCGTTCTCATCCAAGTCAAAGCTCCACAAGATGGCGGGACGGTCTTGGCCCGGCAACAGCGAAGCCTTGTCCTCAGAAAGCTCCGCGGGATGCAGGCGAGCGGGTTCATCGGGGAGATAGATTGTCTGCCCGCGACGCAGAGACTCTGCTTCTATCGGCCCACCCGGCTCGATGAAAGCGGCGACGTCAGCGATGGCGTAGTAGACGCGGAAACCACTGCCACGTTGCGAGATGCACAGCGCTTGGTCGAGGTCCATAGAGCCTTGAGGATCGATGGTCACTAGTTCTACGTCTCGAGCGTCATCGCGCACGCCGCGAAAGCGGTCCTCCGCGTCGCGGGCAGCCTGGATGACCTCCTCCGGAAATTCGGTGGGCACAGAGTACTCGGCCACGATGGCGCGGAAATCTAAGGGGGCTGCGTAGAGCTTCATGCTGCCCTATTCTTGCAGAGCTGGGGCGAATGAGTCAGCCTATAAGCCGGATTCTGTCTCTTCGCGCGGGCCACAGGCCCGCGCGCGGTGATCATCCATCTGGATCAACCGTTGCCGGCTGACCTCAAGCAGCTACCTTCAGGCTCGGGCGAGTCACCCTACAACGCCTGATCAAACCCGCCATAAGGCGGATTATGATGCCTTGCTCCCGGTGGGGTTTACCTAGCCACTGCCATCACTGACAGCGCTGGTGCGCTCTTAACGCACCGTTTCACCCTTACCCAGAAAACTGGGCGGTCTACTTTCTGTTGCACTTGCCCGCGGGTCGCCCCGGGTTGCCGTTAGCAACCACCGTGCTCTGTGGAGTCCGGACTTTCCTCGGCATCCGCCTGACGCCGCCCTAGGGGGGGGCGCCGGTTCGTTTGCCGCGATCACCCGGCTGGCTCATTCGCACCTGAGAGTCTAGCGCAGACCCGCCATATGCCCCACATCGTTGACTCCGCGCACGACGGCGCCACCATCCCAGAACTCAACCCGAGAGATTGAGGCCAGATCCAAAAATAGCCGGTGGAATACGGAGGGCCCAGCATCGAGGCCTTGCCTAACGAAGGACTTGATGGGGTTGACGTGAGAGACGACCAACACTGTCTTTCCCGCAAAGCGCTCGCACAGTGCGATACGTGCGCGACGCACCCGGAGATGGACCGCCTGGAGGGACTCGCCACCGGGGCAGGCCACGCCGGTATCTTCCATCCAGCGCGCATGCAGATCGGGGTCTGCCGCGCTGGCCTGCGCAAAAGTCTTGCCTTCCCATTGGCCGAAATCTACCTCGATGAGATCTTCCACGGCTTCTATGTCGAGGTCTCTTCCCTGAGCCACGGCCCGCGCCGTCTGCTGACAACGTTGCAGCGGTGAGGCCACGATGGCATCAAGCTCGACGTCTGCCAAGGCTTGCGCCGCGGCGAGGGCTTGTTTTTCTCCCAGCTCACTTAAGGCGGGATTGGCCCGTCCGGAGTATTGTCGCGCGGCCGACATGGGGGTTTGTCCATGACGTAGCAGAATGAAACGAGTGACGGGGCCCAGATCCGCACGCCAGTCCCCCGGCTGTGCGGTGGTTGCAGTGTCTTCCTGGGCGGAAGTGACTTCGTCCGCAGGCGCGACATCACCGGCGCCTTCTTGCGCGGCGCTGGGCGGAGCTTCAGCCTGAGCGCCCACGATTCCTACTGGGTGGCCCGCAGCCGCGGCGTCCATGGCATCGTTGGAGAGCTTATCCGCGGCCTTGTTTTTTGCCCGGGGCACCCAGGCGAGGCTGAAATTGTTGAAGCCTTTGATGAGCTTGCGCGCGGCCAGAGCCAGCTGCTGCATGTCGGGGTGCTTGATTTTCCAGCGCCCGTTGATCTGCTCAACGACGAGTTTGGAATCCATGTGGAACTCCACATCCGTGGCCCCCAGCTCAGTAGCAGCCTCCAAGCCACGCAAGAGCCCGTTGTATTCAGCAACGTTATTAGAAGTAGAGGTCCCCGCGACGTAGACAATCTCCTTCAGGATTGTGCTGCGGTCGGCGGAATATACAACGGTGCCAGAGCCGGCGATTCCCGGGTTTCCCCGCGATCCCCCATCGGCATAGATGATGACCTTCATTAGGCTGCCCGCACCAGATAGGAGCCGCAGTTGCTGCACTGGGGAAGCTCATCGGCGGGTGCGTTGCGGATGGCATTCTGCTCGGCTGGAGGAAGCACGATGTAGCAGCCTCCACAGGCACGACCCTTGAAAGCCGCAACCCCCACCTTGTTCTCCAAACGCACGGCGTCATACTCAGCAAGGACATCCTCCGGCAGTTGCGCACGCAGCTGCGCAATACGCTCGGCAGGTGCCGGGGCGTTGTCGTGCGCATCGCGCGCTGCCTGGGCGGCACGCCCCAGCTTCTCTACCTTTCTTTCCGAATCCGTCAGCCGCGCCCCATGGACATCCACGTTGGCGCGCAGCGCATGTATCTCGTTGTGCGCCTCTTGGAGCTCGCTCATCAAGTCGGCGATGCGGGACTTCGCCGCATAAAGATCGTGCTCGATGTCGCGGCGACGCTCGGGATCGGTCTCGGCGCCGAGCTGAGCCTTGTCGTCCTTAACACGACGGCGCAACTTGCTCTCATCCGCCTGGATCCGCAGGATTTCGGCTTCCATATCATCGACTGCCATTTGTGCCGAGCCCGCGGCATCGAGCAGGCGCTTGTGCTCGATGCGGGCGCGCTCGTAGGCCTCTTCCTCCGGGGTGGTCTGACTAACCGGAACGTCCAGCGAACGCTCAAGGTTGGCCAGCTCCAACAAGGTGGGCTGCAGTTGCGGGGACAGTTTCACTTAAGACTCCTTTGGATGCGCGGATATCGTCCACGGATCGGTACGAATGTTGATAATTTCAGTTTCCACGCCGGTTTCTCTCTTTAAGATATCCCGCGCTTGGGCAGTCCAGGGAAACTCGCTGGCCCAGTGCGCGGTGTCTACCACCGCGGGTCCTCCCGCCCGCAGGTGCTCATCTACAGGATGATGGCGAAGATCCGAGGTTAGGTACACGTCAACGCCCAGCCGCGCCGCCGCACTGAGGAGGGAATCCCCCGAACCAGAGCACACTGCGACTTTCTTGACTAGGCGCTGTGGGTCACCAGCCGCACGCACTCCCCAGACCGTTTCCGGCAGGGCATCGGCCACCTGCTGGGTAAACTCACCCAGCGTCATCGCCTCCGGCAGTTCTCCGACGCGTCCAAGACCCAACCCCTGGTCCAGCGCCGTGTCGCTCGCGGCCATTTCTACCAGATCGAAGGCGGGCACCTCATAGGGGTGTGCCTCCTTGAGCACCGCTGTCAACGTCGCTCTCAAGGTAGAAGGCGCCACGAACTCGATGCGGGTTTCGGGGCCCCGCTGCAGCTTGCCGACGCCGCCCACAACCGGCCGCGCCCCCTCCTGAGGCAGGAACTGCCCGGTACCGGCGATGTCGAAGCTGCAGTGAGAATAGTTGCTGAGTTGGCCCGCGCCGACCTCGAAGAGCGCGTTCTTTAACTGCTCCACTGCCTCCGGCGGGACCTGAACTCCCCATTTATCTAGGATCTGTGGATCCACCGGGACAACCGGGCGTCCAGCGCTGATGCCGATGAATTCCGCCAAGCGGTCGTTGACGCCCGGGCGAGCCTTGTCAGCATTGGTATGCGCGGCAAAGAGTGCAATCCCGGCGCGCACCAAGGTGTGAATGACCTTGCCCTTAGGGGTATCCGCAGCAACGGAATCCACACCCCGCAGCAGCAGGGGATGGTGCACCACCAGCATGTCTAGACCCCGCTCGACCGCACGCTGCGCCACGGCCTGTGTGCACTCAAGGGCAAAGCCAACTGAGTTGACCGGGTCCTGCGGGTCACCGCAGATGAGCCCCACTGCATCCCAAGACTCCGCCAAGCTAGGCGGATAGGCAGCGTCGAGGACGCCGCGGATGTCCCCAACCGTGAGTTGGCTGGAGGCGCGAGGTTGGGTGTGACCTGCTGCCATAGTTTGAGACTCCTTATAAGATGGCGTGTTGCGGGGCGAGAACTCCGGGTCTTTTTCTCGCAGACCACGGTACTGCTATATCCTAACTTTCGTTGTCATGCTGCCCTATTCGCGCAAAGGTTTTTCACTTGGTATCCACTACCCCGGGTCGTTCCGTTTCCACCGCTGTCCCCGCCTCCGACCGCGCCTTCCAGCGACAGGATGCGAGTTCAAAGGTCATGCAGTTGGTCTTCGTCTGCACTGGAAATATCTGCCGTTCTCCCATGGCCGAAATCATTGTCCGTGATGCTCTCGAGGAGCGCGGGCTCGATTCCGTTGCGAAGGCGTGCTCTCGCGGGCTCGGCGGCTGGCATGTGGGCCAAGGCGCCGACGAGCGCGCAGTCGCGCAACTGTGCAGCGGTGGGCACGACGGAGCCTCCCATCGCGCGGCGCAACTCGGGGAAGCCGATCTTTGCGCCGATGCCTTCATCGCCATGGACGCTGGGCATAAGGCCGAGCTCCTCGCCCGCGGCATCGACCCCGCGCGAGTATTCCTCCTGCGCAGCTTCGACCCGCACTCACCTGAAGGCGCAGAGGTAGAGGATCCTTATTACGGGAGCGACGCCGATTTTGCGCGGACTAGGCGCGAGATCGAAGCTGCCGTCCCGGGCCTGCTCGATTGGGTTTCGCTCCACAAGGACTAGACTAAGCGACATGCTGAAGACGTTCCTCAAACCGGGCTGGGTACTCCTGCTCCTTTTCGTCATAGCCTTCTCTTACTTCGCCTTTACGGTCTTGGCGCCGTGGCAGTTGGGCAAAGACGATCAGATTGTGGAACGCAACGAACACATCACCGAGGCCTACGAGCAAGATCCGCGCCCCGTGGATGAGGTGCTCGATGCTAAGGGATCTATCGTGGGAGACGAGTGGTCACGCGCGATCCTAAAGGGAAAGTACCTCCCCGAGGACGAGGTGCTGCTGCGCCTGCGCCCAGCTGGGACGGGGCCTTCTTATCAGTCCCTGGTTCCTTTTCACACTGATTCTGGCCTGATTATCTTGGTCAACCGCGGCTGGGTGGAAGCCGAGGAGGGCAATGCGGTTCCTGATATTCCCCGCGCTCCCTCTGATGAGGTGACCATCGTGGGAATGGTGCGCAAGGCTGAGGCCGTGCACCAATCGGCGCCTATCTTCCAAGAGGGCTACGAGCAGGTCTATTCCATCAACCCTCCGCAGGTTGGGGAGCTCACCGGAGTTGCCATGGGGCAGGATTACCTGCAGCTATCGGATGAAGAGCCGGGTGTTCTCAACCCCATGCCCGTGCCGCAATTGGAGCGAGGAAATCACCTTTCCTACGGCTATCAGTGGATAGCCTTTGGCATTATGGCACCGCTCGGCCTGGGCTATTTTGTCTGGTCTGAGCTCAAGGAGCGCCGTCTTGCCCGCGCTGAGAAACTCGCCCTAGAAGCCTCGACGGACTCAGAGGACACAGAGGACACAGAAGACTCAGCCGCGGTCGCCGCAGGAAGCGCTGTGCCTCCTGTTCAGGACACCGGCGAGCATGCCCCGCAGCCCAGCGCAGCTGAGGAAGGCGCGGATGCTGGGGCCGCGCCTAGCCGCAGGTCCCGCGCACGCTACGGCTCCTCCAAGCCGGATTTCTACTCGAAGCTGCGCGAGCGCAACCAAGAACGTTTCTAGGACTTAAGAAATTCCATGGCACCTCACACCCCGTTGGAGCCTGCACGTAGAGCCGTGCTTATCGATGTCGATGGAACCCTGATTGATTCCTACCCCGGGATTCGTGCCTGCGCTGTGCAGACGATGATCGATTTTGGCCTTCCGGTTCCTGCGGAAGAAGAGTTGCACCACCTGCCGGGGCCGCCCTTGCCCGTCACACTGCAGAATTTTGGGTTTTCGCCGGAGATTCTCCCGGCCGCCGTGGCACAATTCCGGAGCTACTACCGTGCCACAGGGTGGTCGAATTGTCGGCTCTTTCCCGGCTGGGAAGAAGCCCTCACCGAATGGAAAGAGGCCGGGATTACTTTGTGCACGGCCACGAGCAAGGATCAGGCCGTGGCGGAAAAGATGCTGAGATACCTCGGTGCGGCACAGTTCTTTGACTTCATCGGCGGTGCGGATGATATGGGCGGAACCCGCCAAAACAAGCGGGCAGTCATCGAATGGGTGCTTGCTTCCACCGGTTTGCGCCCCGATATAGACCACTTGTTGATGATGGGAGATCGTCATCACGACATCGACGGCGCGCGGCCTTTGGGTATCCCTACCGTTTTGGTGGGCTGGGGCCACGGCAGCCCTGCTGAATACCGCGCTGCTGACTTCTTCGCTTCTGACTTTTCCGAGCTCAAGGCCATCGTAGACCGACTTTAATGTCCCAGGGTTAACCACCCCACACATACCCCCATGGCGTATCCCGCGACGCCAACTGAGGCCACCCTTTGGGGTTAGCATAACCTTATGTAGCGTTTCTTAAACTTGTTTAGTTAAGGCTTGCCTTGTATACGTTATGTTCGTTCCCAATAGGAGTTCCCGAGGGGGAGAGCTTCCTCCGGGACCATGAACAAATCCCCCCTTTCCCAGTTTTTCCTTGAGTTTCTCTCTGTTCTTTTCACTCTCTACAGAAAGCGCACTACATGCTCCAAGAAAAGTCCCAGAAGGACCAGACGGCTCCCGCCACGGCTCTGGCCGTAGCGATGCTAGTGGTATCCGCACTCACCGTTCTCGCCAGTGTCTACTTCACACTCAACGCCAAGGAACCGCGGGCCACCGCCTCCGCTCTCCTCGTCGGCATGGTCGTCTTGCTGGTGCTCCTAGCCTTGACGCGGCGCACGAATGCTAGCGCGGCGGCGTCGTCAAGCACCCAAGTGCTCGGCCTGTGCATCCTCGCTGCGGGCATCGCTACCGCCGCGGTCTGCGCCTTCCTCATGCTTGGCAGCGACACCACCACGGTTCTCACCGCAGATACCTCCCAGAACATCGCCAGCGCAGTGTTCTTCTCCGCGATTCCTGTGGCCATCTTCGGATGGGCCCTTAACCGCGGCTTGCTGAGCAAGTAACGCTCGCATCAATCCCTGAATTCTCATATCCTCCTCATCATCTAAGAACACCTTCATGACCTTTGCAGGTCTCCTGGCGCCCACCGCCTTGGCCACCGCCGCCCTCCCCCTCACCTCCTGCGGCTCTAATGCGGACAGCACCCAGGCCGGCAGTGAATCCAGCAGCGAAGCCAACGGCGCTTACCCCGTCAGCATTGACAACTGCGGCACCGAGATCGAGATAGACAAGCCCATCGAGTCCGCTGTTTCTTTGGACCAGGGAATGACCGAGATCATGCTCAGCCTGGGGCTGGCGGACCGAATGTCCGGAACTGCCACGTGGACGGACCCTGTGCGCGAGGATCTGGAGGATGCAAACTCGCAGGTTCCGCGTATCTCGGCGAACATCCCCTCCCTGGAAACGGTCCTCAAGGCTGAGCCTGATTTCGTCGCCGCTTCCTTCTACCCCACCCTCTCTGAGTCCGGCGGAGGAAACCGCGAGAAGTACGCTGAGGTCGGCGTGCCGGCTTACTTGGCCTACAGCGACTGCTCCAAGACTTCTCTTGCCAACGACGGCGCCCGCGAAGAGCGCGTCACCATGGACGCGGTTTATCACGACATCTCTGACATCGCTACCCTCTTCGAGGTCAAGGACAAGGGAGAGGCGCTCGTAGAAGACCTGCAAGAACGCATGGACTCCGCGCAACGCACCACCAAGACCGACAACGTATCCGTGGCCTACTGGTTTTCCGATTCTGAGGCACCGTACATGGCTGGCGGCGTCGGCGCTCCGCAGCTCATCTCCGATACTCTCGGCCTCGACAACGTCTTTGCCGACAGCAAGGAAGAGTGGCCCCAGGTCAGCTGGGAAGGGACCTGACCCCCGTTTGGT
>NZ_DGRD01000009.1:0-35026 GCF_002390965.1 Corynebacterium sp. UBA4397 | reverse complement strand
TATCCACAGACGGGCCGCCTAACCAGAACTCGGAAGTGCGGTAGCAGGGCCATCCGGCCTATCCTGAAGGATTGGGCCCATGCGGAATCAAAATCAACGCACTCTAAAACCAGAAGATCACCTTTAAGCAGTGGCGTCGGCCTGGCGGGCTGCTTCTTTCTTTGCGGCAACGCGTGCCACAATCTCGGCGATGCGAGCGCGCTCGTCGAGGAAAGAAGGCGGATTATTTCCCCGCATGGTGCGTACGTACGCTGGGTGCGCTTCGACCACGCTGTGGCGCCAAGCCTGCACGGCGATGAGCACCGATTGGCCCGCGCGGTTGTAAAGGTGCGGAAGCGAGACCATGTCAAGATTGCGAGCAACAGCCTCTGTCTGTGCGAGGACGTACTCAACCATTTCGCGCAGGTAATCGGCTACTCCCGCGGTGCGTGCACGCAGGGCTGCTGCCAGCTCATGGACAATGACAGGCGGCCCTGAGATGGGGAACCTGGCTTCCAGCGCCCTAGCGCTCAGCTGCTTGGGCTCCTCTAAGGAGTTATCAGCAGACGCGGCGGCGGAGATGGTTCCGCCGCGCACACCGGAGACCAGCGCTTGGCGCAGACCAATGAGCTCGCCTACGCAGCGACCCGAGTCTACCCGGGCATCGTCGACGATATCTCCCAGCTCAGCTAGGCAATCGAGTGCCAGCTCGTCATCCCAGTCCTCGATGGCTTCGATGAGATGCTCGATGTACTCGACTACCTCATCACCGATGTTATAAATCTCTTGAGTCAGCTCGCGGTGGCGCAGCTCAGCGGCAATTTTATGCATGGAATTTCAGGCCGCTCCTTTCCGCAAACTTGCAAATAACCTCTAGTAGAGGTTGAGACTTAACGTGACGAGTGCTGACTCTATTCGAGATTCTAAACGGAGTCTGCGCGACACTCCGAAGAAACTCACAGACTAGTTTCAGCACTCTCCAGCCACGTGGGCCGAGGCCCCTAAACTACCCCTTCTTGGAGTAGATATGGTTGATCGCATCCGCGTAGCGCTGGGCCACAATATAGCGCTTGACCTTCATGGTCGGCGTGAGCTCGTTATCTTCCTCAGTGAGGTCAGCCTCGAGGATGAAGAACTTCTTGATTGCCTCAGCATGGGAAACGGTGGAGTTGACTTGGTTAATCGCATCCTGAATTTCCGCGCGCAGTGTCGGATCCGTGGCTAGTTCCCGCATCGAACGGTTCGCGGGAATATTGTGCTCGAGCTTCCACCGGTTCATCGCCTCCTCATCGAGGGTCAACAGCAGTCCCACGAAGGGCTTTCCGTCCCCGACAACCATGGCCTGGGAGATGAGCGGGTGGGCGCGCAGCATATCCTCCATGGGACCGGGAGAGACGTTCTTGCCACCAGCAGTGACGATGAGGTCCTTCTTACGGCCAGTGATGATGATCTTTCCGGAATCAAGGATCTCACCCAGATCGCCGGTGTTGTACCAACCGTCGTGCAAAGACTCCTCGGTTGCCTCTGGGTTATTCCAATAACCGGCAAAGACGATGTCACCCTTGATGAGCACCTCACCATCATCATTGACGCGGATGGTGGTGCCCCCTAGCGGAGTGCCGACGGAACCGATGAGTTGGTTCTCAAAGTCAACGGCTGCGGCGGCAGCCACCTCGGTAAGGCCGTAGCCCTCATAGACCGTCACACCCAGCCCACGGAACCAGTGCAGGAGATCTGGGCTCATGGCTGAGCCACCCGTGATGCAGTACTTCACCTCGCCGCCCATGGCGTTGCGGATTTGGGAATAGACCAGCTTGTCAAAGATCCGGTGCTTAGCTTTCAGGAAACGGTCTGGACCGCCTTCCTTGTCGAGCGCCTTGGAGTATTCAATGGCGACCTTTTCTGCCTGATCGAAGGCGGCGCCCTTAAACGCGCCGCCTTGGTGCGCCTTCGCAGCCGCACCGTTGCGCACCTTCTCAAATACGCGCGGAACCCCCAGGATGAGGTTAGGCCGCGAGCGCGCGAATTCGATGGAAATGGTGCTGAAGTCCGACCAGTGGTTTTGGGAGGCGCCACCAATGGCCACAGCCAAAGAAACTGCACGGGAGAGCACGTGCGCCAGAGGGAGGAAGGTCAACACGTGGGAGCCAGGCACGGCAATCGCCCCAATGGGATTGGTGAGTAGACCTAGCACCTCCGCCAGCCAGTTGCGGTGGGTAAGGATGCAGCCCTTGGGGCGGCCGGTAGTTCCGGAGGTATAGACCAACGAGGCCAGGTCATCCGTCTTGGTATCCGCGATGCGCTTTTCGACGGTCGCGTCCTCGACGCCGCGACCCTCGAACTTCAGGGTATCGATGGCCGAAGAGTTTATCTCCAGCAAGCGGCGCAGCTTCGAGGGCGAATCCTTAATATTGGGCTGCCCATCAGAATGCAGAACCAAGTGGCCAACTAGCTCGGAATGCTCACGCGTTTCCGTAATAGCAAGCACAGCGCCAGAGTCCTCGGTGATCCACTGAATCTGCGATAGCGAGGAGGAAGGATAGACCGGGACGGACACCGCACCGGCTGCCCAGATGGCGTAGTCCAAAAGGGACCACTCATAGCGAGTCGAAGAAAGCAGGATGACGCGATCCCCCTGCTCAACGCCTGCGGAAATCAAACCCTTTGCCACTGCGTAGACCTCCTCCACAAACTGCTTCGAGGTGACGTTTACCCACTCGTAATTGGCGGGGCGGGTAAACATCACCCCGTGGGGACGAGCTTTCGCAGTGGCGAGCATGCGGGTCAGGCAGGTATCGCCCTCTTCGATTTCAAACTCGGCGGGAGTATGAACTTCTTGCAGCGTCATAGTGTTGGAGTCCTTTCGCACGGCAGAGACACATCAAAACAAAGCCTAGAAAACAGCTAAGAAACAGCTCCGAGACATCTTTTGTCCACCCTACCAACCAATAACGGCGCACGCGCCGCTGGACCGTGGCAGAATTAGGCGTTGTGAGGAACCGTGAATTGCTCGAAGAGCTTGCACAACGCTACGGCGTCGCCAGCTCCTATATGTCTCAGGCCGGCTACGAGGTAACCGTCAGCGAGGAAACCGTTGTCTACACTCTGCGGGCCTTGGGCGTGGAAATCTCAGAGGACCCCGATGCGCAGGAGCTGACTGGCCTGCTTTATGGGGAATATCTTGCACGCGCCTCCCGTCCGTTGCCCTCCTGCGTGGTTGCCCCGCAAGGCGAGGAGCGTTCTTTCCCAGTGCATGTCCACGACGGGGACCCGGCAGAAGTCCACATCGAGTTAGAGGGCGGCGGGACGCGCGAGGTATACCAAGACCCCAATGATGCGCCAGCCGCTGACGTCGCCGGGCAAGCGTGGGGCGAGGCCTCTTTCCACCTTCCTGGCGATCTGCCGCTAGGGTACCACCGCATCATCCTTCACTCGCCGGGCTGCGCGCCGGCGCCGGCAGGTCTAAGCTGCCCGCTTATCATCACCCCGTCCCGGTTGAATACCGCCGATCCCTATGTGGAAACGCCCGCATCCGGCGTGATGGCACAGCTTTATTCGCTGCGCTCTGAATCCTCCTGGGGCATCGGCGACTTCGCGGACTTGGCCCAGGTGGCAGAAAAGCTGGCCAAGGATGCGGACTACTTGCTTATCAATCCGCTGCATGCCGCCGAGCCTTTTCCGCCGATCGAGGACTCACCGTACCTGCCCACTACCCGGCGCTTCATCAACCCTATCTACTTGCACATCGAGGACGTACCTGAGCTCGCATTGCTGAGCCAGGAGTTGCAGGAAGATGTCGCAGAGCTCGCCGAAGAGTTCCGTGCACGCAATCGCAGTGCCGAGGAAATCGATCGCAACACCATCTTTGAAGCCAAGCTGCAGGTGTTGCGAGAGCTCTTCAAGCTGAAGTCATCGCCGGAACGCGAAGCGGCTTTCGTCAGCTATACCCGCGAGCAGGGTCGCGGATTGCGAGACTTTGCTACGTGGTGCGCCGAGCGCGAGCTGGAGAACCTTTCCGGTTATCGCCATGCACAAAACGAGGACTTTGAGGAGATCATCCGTTTCTATTCCTGGCTGCAGTTCTTGTGTGATGAACAGCTTGCCGTGGCACAGCGCAGGGCCCGCGAAGCGGGAATGCGCATCGGCCTCATCACCGATCTCGCAGTCGGCGTACACCCCGGAGGCGCAGATGCGAGCAATCTGGCAGACTATCTCGCGCCCGAGTGCTCGGTAGGCGCTCCTCCGGATGACTACAACCAACTCGGACAGGACTGGTCGCAACCACCGTGGCATCCTGTGCGTTTGGCCGAGGCCGGATACGAGCCTTGGCGCGAGATGCTCGACACGGTGCTCCGCAACTCCGGTGGCGTGCGCGTGGACCACATTCTTGGCCTCTTCCGCCTGTTTTGGATTCCACGCATGTCTTCGCCGCAACTGGGCACCTACGTCTCCTATGACTGGGAGGCCATGCTGGGAGTCTTGAGCTTGGAGGCGCAACGCGCCGGCGCCGTGTTGATCGGTGAAGACCTCGGCACCGTGGAGCCGTGGGTCCACCGCGTCCTCTCTGAACGAGGAGTACTTGGCACCTCGATCGTGTGGTTTGAGCGCGCTGAGGACAACGAGACCCCCCTGCCCCCGCAGGAGTACCGCCAGCTCTCGCTGGCCTCAGTGGGCACGCATGATCTCCCGCCCACGCTAGCTTATCTTCGAGGCGATCACATCGCGCTTCGTGCAAGGCTGGGTTTGCTCACTCGCTCGGTCGCCGAGGAGGAAGCCGAGGACTCCCAATGGCAGGCCCGCGTATTCGGAGCCGTTGCCTCTGCGGGAATCGCACTTCCCAGCCACGATGGCGCGGACAATGATCTCGCCCGAGAGGAAGAACTTGTAGTGGCTCTACACGAGTTCATTGCTGGGAGTGCTGCCGTGCTGACCTGCACCAGCCTGGTGGATATGGTGGGAGATGTCCGCGCACAGAACCAGCCTGGAACCACCCGGGATCTCTACCCCAACTGGTGTATCCCACTGTGCGATAGCGCAGGAGTTCCCGTCCTCATCGAGGACTTGGACTCGCTAGAGATGTTCCGCCGGATGGCGCGAGCCTCCAGCCGCCACACCGCAGGCTAGAAGAAGATCCCCAGCGCCGCGACCACGATGATCAACACGATCATCGCCCACAGCGTGAGGCTCACACGCGATTTGGGGAGCGCTCGCTTACGCGGGCGCTGTTTGCGCTCTGGGTCCCAGAGGCCTTCCCGTGGGTCGGAGGGTTCCTGCTGGGGATTAGACATGGTTTTCTACCTTAGTGCTGGAGCCTTCTGAGGCTTTCTTGGGGTGGACTTTTCCGCCGAGAAAACCCGCCACTCGGTCCACCACCCACATCACTACCCAGGCCGCCACGACCATGATCGGCACGACAACGACGAGCAGCACCAGCATCTGAACCCAGATGGGGGCCTGCACGAGCGCCTGTGAGAGAGTGCTGCCGATATCGCCTAACCAATCCATGGGCTTTAATCCTAGTACGCCAACCAGCCCGGGGTAATCTAGCTACCATGCCGAGCTCGCACCACTTTTCGCCAGACCCCTTCCCTGATACCGCCGGATCTTCAACCCTGCCTACAGTGACGGTGGCCTCCCCTTCTGGGCAGATCACCGGCACGACCAAGGCCGGCATCAATTACTTTCATTCCCTCTCGTATTCCTCGACACCGGGTGACTTCCTCCCCGCCGAGAAGATGAGCGCTCCCGTCGATCAAGATGCTCGCACGCCGCGTCCAGATGCGGTCGCGCTCAGCGTCGTTGCCCCCGCCCGCGCCCGTGACGTCCCCGTCATTGTCTACATCCACGGTGGCCGCTTCGAAAGCGGCTCCCACGAGGATCCGCGTGCAGATGGCAGCGCTAACGCTCGGGCTGGCTTCGTCCACGTTTCGCTGGGATACCGGGTAGGCCTGGCCGGGTTTGCCCGCTTCTTGGGAGATGAGCCACATCGCTATCGCGGGATCGATGACTGCCAACTGGCCCTAGAGTGGGTGCAGAAAAACATCGAGGCCTTTGGTGGGGATCCCACCAATGTCACTCTGGTGGGACAATCCGCCGGGGCAGCCGCCGCGCTGTGGCTTGCCCGGCGTGACCACTATCGCGGGGCTTTCCGGAGGGTGCTCGCCCTCTCGCCGTGCTTTCCGCGTCAGAGCTATGAAAAGCGCAAGCCCGCGCTGCGCGGCGCTCTCAAACAGCCCATCAGCCGCAAGTCACTCGCTGCCATGAGCAAGCAGCGCCTCGACCGCGGCTACGCCCGATTCCGCAAGAAATTCAACTACGACATGGCACTTGGTCCTTATCCGCTCGATTGCGCGGAGCTGGCGGATATACCGATTGTCGTCACCTCCACTCGCGAGGAGTTTTATGGCGTGCCCTCCGGGCAAAAGGCGGATCGATCGATCTTCCGGCGTCTCATCGTGAACTCGCTGGCGCGTAAGTTTGGCTTTCCGCCCAATTCCCTGCGCGGTTGGTACCAAGTGGCCGAAAGCCTCGATAGCAAGCACGTCATTGGCCGCATGATCGGTGACGCCACCATTCGTCGCTGGGTGGCTCAGGTGGCGGAGCAAGCCCCTGGCCCGACCTGGATGATTGAGTTCCAGCGCGAAGGCAGGCCGGCACTACATTGCGATGAACTGCGGTTCCTCTTTAACGTACATTCTTCCGCGGCGGCGGCACGCCTCAATGGCTGGCTGCACACCTTCGCCCGGGATGGAGAAACCGGTTTCGAGGCATACCGCCCTGAACACTCTATTTGGACATTTAACCTTGACACCGGGAAAGCCCGCATCACTCACGGCGGCTTGGACTATATCTCGGCTGCTTTTAGTGATCCGGAATAAGGGCTGCCCGCAGCTCGGGGTGCGCTAGCTCTTCTATCATCCACTGACTAAAGGCGAAGGGGGCAGCCTTGGCGGCTTCGATTAGCTCCCGAGCACCCACCCAGGCTAAAGAGTCAACTTCCTGCGGGTTGAACTGCGGATCGGGGCCGGTGAGTTCGACGACGTAGACGGGACAGATCTCGTATTCGACAATGCCCGAGGAATCGACAGCGCGATAGGAAAAATCTGGCAGGACTAGGCGCGGCGCGCTTAGACTCGTGGGCTCAATTCCCAGCTCGAAGGCGGCACGGCGTATCACCGCGGCTCTGGTTTCTTCGCCGGGTCCGGGGTGCCCGCAAAAGCTATTCGTCCACACCCCTGGCCAGGTGAGCTTGGACAAAGCGCGGCGAGTGAGCAACACCTTTCCGTCTCGGATGACCCAGGCGGAGAAGGCAAAGTGCAAAGGCGTAGTTGTGCTGTGTACGCTCGCTTTGTCCGCGGTGCCTATGGCGCGTCCATCCGGCGAGGCGAGGACGACTAGTTCAGGCGCGAAACCTGCAGGCTGCCCAGCATTCGCTGAGTTTGGATGTGTCGCCGGTCCGTCTGGGCCCTCTGAGTTATCCGTCATAGATTAAGCTCTCCAACCCAAGTGACGTTTCCTATGTGCAGACGGGAGTTCCAGAGATTGGCTGGAGCTACATCGAAGCGGTACTGCAAGTTGGCTGCGGCACCGGCGCCTAGCGGCTCATCGAGCCCTGGTGCGGCGACATCCGCGTTGGCTACCGGATCATAAGGAAGCAGGCTGACCTTGCTCCACCCGCCGTTACCATTTGCACGCTCGAGGGTGGGCTCTTTGATGGCATCGACGGGAAGCGGCACATCGTTCTTGTTGTGCACCTTGATGGTAATGACCGAGCCACGCACGCTATCGGAGTAGATCTTCTGCAGCTCCCACTGCACGCCTAAGCCCTCGTCATCGACGGGGGCTCCCAAGTCAGAGGTGATCTCCTTGTCATCGACGTCTTGAGCCTCAAAGGAGGGGGGCTCAGAGCTGGAGACAACGATGTCCTCTCCCAGCCCGGAGGGCTCGGGCTTGAGGATGGCGCAGCCGGTAGCGGCGAAGGCGAGAAGGGCCACGAGGCCCGCGCAAGTTTTTCGGGGGATGTACACCGTGCGAGATTCCTTCGAGGTTTCGGGCGAGATCTGTTCTGTCCAGCTACTCTAGTCCACGGGATGCGCCGAGCCAGCATCCCGTGGGGTGATGTTGGCTTAATGTAGGGCGGGGGTGGCATACTGGTGCGTTGCTATAGGGCAACTGCCCCAGAGTTTTAATGTACGCCCTCCATTGCAGAAAAGAGTCACTTCTTTCCCGTGAATTCAATTCTTCGCATCGCCCGCAGCGCCTCTGCGCTGTGGCCTTTCTATCTCGGGGTACTCATCACCGCAACGTTGAGTGCCGTGCTCGCGCTCATCTCGCCGTTTATGATCCGGGAAGCTACCGACACCATTGTCTCTGCGCTGGGCGGAGAAAGCCCAGCATCACAAGCACTGCGCACTGTCTTGCTGCTGGCCTTCTTACTCTTTGTGGCCGATGCGGCAGCCTCCCTGTTCAGCAACGTCGGCGGTTATATCGGTGACGTGATGGTCTCGCGCCTGCGCCAGATCCTGTCCACCCGCTACTTTGCCAAGTTACTTTCGGTTCCGCAGGCCTATTACGACAACCAGGTCACCGGCACCATCATCGCGCGCCTCGATCGCTCGATTTCCAATATCACCCAGTTTGTCCAGTCCTTTTCCAATAACTTCTTCACCATGATCATCCAGGCCGTGGCGGTGCTGGTCATCACGGCCTTCTACTACTGGCCCCTCGCCGTACTATTGGCTGCGCTCTTCCCTCTTTATATGTGGCTCACCGCGCTGACCTCGCGGCGTTGGCAGAAATATGAGAAGGAAAAGAACCAACATATTGACCTGGCTAATGGGCGCTTTGCCGAGGTTATCGGCCAAGTAAAGGTGGCCAAGTCCTTCGTCTCCGAGGTACGCGAGCTCAGTGCTTTTGGCAAGCATTACCGCAAGATCGTCGATACCACGAAGCCTCAATCACGCTGGTGGCATTCCATGGATACCGCCCGCGGGGCGGCCATGGCACTAATTTTCCTGTGCATCTACGCCCTGATCTTTTGGCGCACCCTCGAGGGCCACTTCAGCATCGGGGACATGGTCATGCTCTTGCAGTTGGTGACCATGGCCAAGCAGCCAGTATTCATGATGAGCTGGATCGTCGATTCCGCGCAGCGTGCCGTCGCCGGCTCCCGCGACTACTTCACCGTCATGGAGGAAAAGCCCGAACCCACGGCCAACCGCGGTCTCATCGAGGCCACCCGGGCTTCCGACGTCCCCGTCCTCGATCTCACTCCGGTACCCCCGCTCGAGCCCAAACCCGGGGCACCTGTCATCGACTTCGACCACGTCTCCTTTTCCTATGAGGAGGGCAAGCCGGTCATCGAGGATGTCAAGTTCACCGTCGAGGAGGGCCACAAGGTCGCCTTGGTGGGGGAATCCGGGGGCGGAAAATCAACTTTGGTTAATCTCTTGCTCGGCCTGTATCACCCCAGCCACGGGCACCTACGCGTGCTCGGCAACGAGGTCGACGATCTCAGCGCCGCCCGCCTGCGTTCTTCCGTCGGCGTGGTCTTCCAAGAGTCCTACCTGTTTTCGGGCACGATCCGGGAAAACATCGCCTATGGCAAGCCGGGGGCCAGCGATGAGGAGATAGTCGCCGTCGCCAAGCGGGCGAACGCCGACTCCTTCATCCGTGCCTTCCCCGAGGGATATGACACCATCATTGGTGAGCGCGGGCTCAAGCTCTCTGGCGGGCAGAAACAGCGGGTCTCCGTCGCGCGCGCGATGCTCAAAGACGCACCCATTCTGGTTCTGGATGAGGCCACCTCGGCGCTGGACACCAAGTCCGAGCGCGCGGTGCAGGCCGGGCTCGACGAGCTGATGAAGAACCGCACCACCCTCATCATTGCCCACCGGCTCTCCACCATTGCTGATGTCGACACCATCATCACCCTCGACGAGGGAAGGATTGCGGAAATCGGATCACCCGCCGATCTCGCGCGCTCCGGCGGCATCTATGCCGAACTGCTCAGGCTTACGCAATCTGCTTCCGCGGCCGACCGTCAACGCCTGAAGCGCTACGGCTTTGTCACGCCGGGACATGAAGAAGCAGCGCAGTAGCTGGGAGTACATATAAGCCGCAGAAAATAACGCTTTCTTCACGGGCGCGGCGCGCTAGGGTTGTGAGCATGAATTCTCCCAGCTTTCCCAGCTTTCCCAGCATTACAGAACTGAAGGCCCGCGGCACACGTAAATGGACTACATACCCAGAGGACGTGTTGCCCCTGTGGATCGCCGAGTCCGACTTCTCCACCGCCGCCCCCGTCAAGGAGGCAATGCGCGCCGCCGTCGAGAAAGAGACTTTTGGTTATACCCCGGCCGCGCAGGCCTCCGGACTGAGTGAGGCCGTGGCTGAGTTCTACGAAAGCCGCTATGGCTGGCGCCCGGATCCGCAGTCCGTATTCTGGATCGGCGACGTCGTGCGCGGAGTGCTCCTGGGGGTGGAGTACTTCACCCGCCCTGGCTCTCCTGTGATTGTGCCCGTGCCCTCCTACCCTCCGCTCCTAGAGCTTCCCGAGGTGGCCGGGCGCGAGCGCATTGACGTTTCCTCGGACTTCGATCTGGAGGAAATCGAGGAAGCCTTCCGCCGTGGCGCCGGCTCTATCTTGCTTTCTAATCCTTATAACCCCCTGGGTCTGGTGCTTGAGAGGCAGTTCTTGAGCGCGTTGGTGGAGCTTGCGCAGAAGTACGATGCACGCATCATCTCAGATGAAATTCACGCACCCTTGGTTTACGAGGGCACCCATATCCCTGTCGCCTCCTTGGGCGAGGTCGCAGCACGACGCACCTTCACCGTCACCGCTACTTCCAAGGCATGGAATACTGCCGGATTGAAGTGCGCACAGATCATTTTGTCCAACCCAGAAGACGTCACTGTGTGGAAAGGACTGACCGGTGTAGCTAAGGACGGTACTGGAACCCTGGGCGTTATCGCCGCCGAGGCTGCCTATCGCGAAGGCGGAGAGTTTCTCGAAGAGGAGCTCGCCTATCTGAAGGAAACGCGAGATTGGTTGGTATCTGAGCTTCCCCGGCGTGTCCCAGGACTCAAGACTTCCCACCCTCAAGCCACCTACCTCATGTGGCTGGATTTCCGTGACACCGCCATCGGCGAGGACCCTCACCCGGCTACGTGGCTGCTGCGCAATGCCAAGGTCGCCTTGAATGAAGGAACAGCCTTCGGCTCAGGAGGAGCAGGACATGCCCGCCTCAACTTCGCCACCTCCCGGGAGATCTTGGAAGGGGCTTGCGATCGCATCGAGGCGGCTTTTCGCGCGCTTTAGCCAGCTTCTCACCCAGAGCTTTCCTATAGACCAATAGTTTGTCCAAGTAGGCGCCTAACCTTGATTTCCCGGCACGGGCGCCTTTTAGCGCTTCCACACCCCCGTGGCCTTTGCTTTCCTATGGTTGACTAGTTATTGTCTCTCTGTACGAAATGTCATCTCAGGCCATATACCCCATACACCTTTTGAGCTAGGTTTCTCTCTTCTCAAGGCTACTCAGATCGTGGACTGTCTCTCATGGCTACTGTTGGATTTGTGAAAGGGCCGGCTATGGCTACAACAACTAATGCGGCGCCACCCAAGCGCGCCATCACCATTATCATCGCATCACTGATGCTGTTTTCCATGTTCTTTGGCGCGGGAAACCTCATCTTCCCGCCCATGGTGGGCGCATCTTCCGGCACCAACTTCTGGCCAGCTATCTTGGGCTTCCTCGCGGCCGGCGTGATTCTGCCGGCCCTCGCCGTCGTGGCGGTGGCCATTTCCGGTCAGTCCGTGCGCGATATTGGCAACCACGGTGGCAAGATCTTCGGGGTTGTATTCTCCGTCATTGCTTACCTGGCCATCGGCGCATTCTATGCACTGCCCCGAACGGGTGCGGTGTCCATGGAAACCGCCGTCACTCCACTCCTGGGTTGGGAAGGAGCATTTCCCAACGCGGCCTATAACCTGGTCTTCTTCGGCATCACCCTGTTGCTGTCGTGGCGACCGAACTCCATCATCGACATCCTGGGCCGTTTCTTGACCCCGGCGTTGGTGATCCTGGTTATCGCGCTCATCACCCTGGCAGCCTTTGCCAACCCGCGCAGCCCCGGCGCCCCCACGGAGGACTACGTCTCCTCCCCCATGGTCACCGGGCTCTTCGAGGGCTATAACACCATGGATGCCATCGCCGGTCTGGCATTTTCCATCGTCATCGTCTCTTCGCTGCGTGCCAAGGGCTTTAGTGACAAGAGGCACCGTGTCAACGGAACCATCACGGCCGCCGTCATTGCCGGTTCCATCCTTGCGCTCATCTACTTGGGTCTGGCCTGGATCGCACAGACCATGCCCGATAACCAGTCCTACGAGTCCGGCACCTACCTGCTTGCCGACGCCGCCAATGCCACCATGGGCACCATCGGCCAATCCGTGTTCTCTGCCATCGTCATCCTGGCCTGCCTGACCACCTCCGTGGGCCTGGTTACCTCGACCTCGGAGTTCTTCTCCTTGCTGGTTCCCAAGCTCAACTACCACTTCTGGGCCGTGCTCTTTAGCGTCGTGTCTTTCGCTTTGGCCGTTCAGGGGCTCGACACCGTCTTGTCCATTGCGGTTCCCTTCATCACCTTCCTCTACCCGCCGGCAATTGCCCTCATCTTCCTGGCCCTGATACAACCGCTGGTCAAGAAGGCCGTTGTCTTCTACTGGGGCTACCGCCTGGCCCTGTGGATGTCGGTGCTGTGGTCCGCCCTCACTGTCATCTCCGATCAGGGCTGGGGCACGAGCTTCCTCTCCCCCATCCTGGAGCTCTCTCCGGGCCAGGATGTCGGCCTGGGCTGGTTCACCCCCGCCCTCATCTGCTGCATCATCGGTGTCGTTATCGACGTCGTGACCAAGGCCGGCGAAAAACACGAGGCTGCCAAGCTCGAAAGCGCACAGGAGGACCTTCCGGCGCAGGCTACCGCGCAGTAGCCCCTCCTAGAGGCTCTCACCACGGGACCTCTCACTCCCCACCCCGGAATAGAAAAACACGCGTAGCGTTGTCACCGAGAAGAAAACAATGAGCTCGATGAAACTTGCTTCACACACCCGTGGAAAGGCTTGAGGACTGTGACTGAACACGCACACCTTTCAATCTTGGACTTTTGCACTATTTATGAGGGGGAGACCGCTGGGCAGTCCATGCAACGCTCGGTAGAAATGGCCCAGCTCGCAGAGGAGCTGGGCTTTTCCAGGATGTGGTACACCGAGCACCACAATATGCCGACTATTACCTCCTCCTCCCCCGCGGTTCTCATCTCCCACATCGGGGCTAAGACCTCCTCCATTCGGCTGGGCTCTGGTGGGGTGATGCTGCCCAACCACGCGCCCTACCTCGTGGCAGAGCAGTTTGGCACCTTGGCCGAGCTTTATCCCGACCGCATCGATCTGGGGCTAGGCCGCGCGCCTGGCACGGATATGCACACTTTGGGCCGCGCCCTGCGCCGCGATTCCCATGCCGCCGAGCGCTTCCCCGAGGACGTCAAGGAGCTTAGGGGCTATCTCGCTGGCAAGTCCCTCATCCCCGGCGTGCAGGCCATCCCGGGCGCCAATACCAACGTGCCGATCTACATCCTGGGCTCCTCCCTCTTCGGGGCCTCCTTGGCGGCCAAGCTCGGATTGCCTTATGCATTTGCATCTCACTTCGCCCCGCAGCACCTAGAGCAAGCAACCTCCCATTACCGCACGCATTTCCAGCCCTCCGAGAGCCTCTCTGCGCCCTATGTCATCGCCGGCGTCAACGTCACAGCTGCCGATACCACGGAGGCTGCCGCCGCCGAGTTCGACCGCGTGGGATTGCGGCGCGTGAAGTCCTTTGCTGGGCGCGGGAAGAACTTCAGCGATAGCCAGATTAAGCAGATTCGGGACTCCTATCAGGGCCAGCAGATCCTCGACATGCTGAAGTACTCCGCGGTGGGTACTGCATCCGAGGTCCGCGATTATCTGGAGGACTTCCAGCGCCTAGCCCAGGCCGATGAGCTGATGATCTCCCTGCAGTCCACCACGCACGATGAGGTGCTTTCCTCAATGAAGATTCTTGCCTCGGCATGGGCGCTTGACCCTGCTCACGTGGCCGGCGCGCCGGCTTAGAATTCACCCCCGTTAAGGCGGTTACACCCGTCCGTTTCCCCCCGGCCACCCCCACCGTCTAACCTGCTTCCATGAATAGAACTCGGGTCGCACGGGCGGTCACCGCGCTGGCCACGGCCGCGTGCCTCAGCGGATGCTCAGCGGGACACACCGCGGTCAAGGAAGCAAAGGGAGACACCGCTGCCGTCACCGTGGCCACCACGGCTGCGGCGACTTCCCTCGACTTCACCAACGTCGGCGGCGCGGCCATCCCTGCCGCCTTGATGAATAACGTCTATGAAACGCTGGTGCGCATCGATCCCGCCAGCGGAGACATCATCCCCGGCCTCGCGCAATCCTGGGACCTCAACGACGATGCCACCGAATACATCTTCCACCTGCGCCCGGGCGTCACCTTCAGCAACGGGGACGAGTTCACGGCTGACACCGCCGCCTTTTCCATCGACTACGTCAAGGAATCCTGGACCAACGCGATCTCCGCGCAGATGAAGCCAGTGGCCTCAGCAGTCGCGTTAGACAAGCACACGCTCAAGGTCACGGTTTCCGCACGCTCCAACGGCTGGCTGTGGTCCATGGGCACGGCCACTGGGGCCATGATGACCCCCAACGGGGTGGATAAACTCGCCTCCGCGCCTGTAGGCACAGGCCCCTTCCAGGTCGAGTCCTTTGCCCCCGGCGAATACCTGGCACTAGCAGTGCGCCCTGATTACTGGGGTACGCCAGCTGCCCAAGACGTCACCATTCAATACTTCCCGGACACCATCTCCTCCGTCAACGCGCTTAAGGCCGGCGGCATCGATGTGGTGTGGGCCGTCCAGAACCCAGAACTCCTCGATAACCTGGGAGCCGGAATCACCACCATGCGTGGCACCACCAACGGCGAGCTTTTGCTTTCGATGAATAACCAGGCCGCGCCTTTTGACGATCCCCGCGTGCGCCGCGCCGTGGCCTATGGAATTGACCGCAACGCGGCGAACCAAGTCCTCTGGGATGGAATGGCCAAAGACACCGGCGGTGCGCCCGTGTCCCCCACCGATCCCTGGTTCAAGGGCGACGAGTACTACCCCTACGATCCAGAGCGCGCTCGCGCCCTCATGGAGGAGGCCGGCGCGGTAGGCACGCAGCTGCGCATCACTACGCCCACCCTGCCCTATGCTCAGACGCTTTCCGAGCTGCTCTACTCGCAGCTGCGCGCCATCGGCTTTGACGTGAAGCTAGAATCCGCCGAGTTCCCCGCGCTCTGGTTAGGCCAAGTGATGGGCGCCAAGGACTACCAGATGTCACTGGTGGCCCACGTCGAGCCGCGGGATATCACCACGCTTTTTGGTAATCCCTCCTACTACCTCGGCTATGACTCCGAGAAGACTCGGGAATACTTCGCCACCGCCGATGCTGCACAGCCCGCGGACTACGCTCCCCTGATGGAGCAGGCCGTGGATAACATCATGGCTGATGCGGGTGCCTATACCCTGATGAATATGCCCAATATCGTGCTCACGCGCGAGGGGGTGTCGGGGCTTAAACCCGATATGGTCACCGACGGCATCGACCTCCACGAGCTGAAAAAGGAGCAGGCATGAGAACACCTTCTTCGTGGGGCAGCTCCCTCGCGCGCTTCCTGCTGAGCTTCTGGCTGGCCTCTGTCATCATCTTCGTGCTCATGCGCGCAGTGCCGGGCAACCCGGCGCGCGTGAGCCTCGGCGTCAACGCCACCGACGAGGCCGTCGCTGAGCTCTCCACCCAGCTGGGGCTGGACCGCCCCCTGCTGGCACAGTATTTCGAGTGGTTCGGTGGATTCTTGCGCGGAGACTTCGGCGTCTCGCTAGCCTCCCAACAAGACATCACCCCCTTGGTGTGGGATCGCGTTCAGGTCTCTCTCATCCTTATCGTCGCCGCAATGGTGCTGGCGCTGGCAGTGGCAATCCCCGCCGGCATGTGGCTGGCACAGCGCCCCAATGCCTTCGTTTCCGGTATCACGCAACTGGGCATCGCGGTCCCCAGCTTCCTCGTCGGTATCCTGCTTGTCGCCATCTTCGCCGTGCGCCTAGGGTGGCTTCCTGCCAATGGCTGGGTCCCGCCCAACCAGGGCTTCGGGCAGTTCCTCGCGCACTTGGTGCTACCTGTGGTCTCCCTCGCCCTTGTACAAGGTGCGATGCTCACCCGCTATGTGCGCTCGGCGATAGTCGATGTCATGAACCAGGACTACATCCGCACCGCCCGTGCTCTGGGCCAGTCACGGCGCGAGGCCTTACTGCGCTATGGGCTGCGCAACGCCTCCCTGCCCGTGCTCACCGTCATCGGGGTACAGCTAACCACCTTGGTCATTGGCGCGGTGGTCATCGAATCGGTCTTCGTCATCCCGGGGCTGGGCAGCATGCTCTTGCAGGCAGTCTCGGTCCGCGATCTCACGACGGTGCAGACGCTTGTCATGCTGCTCGTGGCCTTTACCCTGCTCCTCAACCTCCTCACGGACGTGGCATATCGCCTCGTCGACCCACGCTTGAAGGCGGCACAGCGATGAATCAATTACGTTTTGGCTCCATCCTCGTCGGCCTCACCGTCGCGGTGGCGGTCCTATCCCTCGTGTGGACCCCCTATGATCCCAACCTGGCCCAGCCGGCGGTACGCCTGGCTGATCCTTCCCTTCACCATGTGCTGGGCACCGACCGCTTCGGCCGCGACATTGCCTCTCGCATCATGGCAGGGGCCCAGATTACCGTCTTAGTCAGCCTCGTCGCAGTATTCATCGCCGCCCTCATCGGCGTGCCGCTCGGCGTGTGGGCCGGCATGAAGCGCGGTCGCTTCATTGACCACGTCATCATGCGCGGCTCAGACCTCCTGCTGGCCTTTCCCGCGCTGCTGCTGGCGATTATCGCCGGCGCTATCTGGGGGCCATCTTCCATCACGGCGATGATAGCCATCGGCGTGGCCGGCATCCCAGCTTTCGCGCGCGTAGCCCGCTCCGGAACCTTCCAGGCCATCACCCAGGACTATATCGCCGCCGCGCGTGTCTCCCGCGTTCCGGAATGGCGCATCGCGCTGCGCCACGTGGCCCCCAATATCGCGGGCCTCGTCATCGTCCAGGCCACTATCTTTGCCGCACTGGCCATCCTTGCTGAGGCCGGTCTATCCTACCTGGGCTTGGGCGCCACACCTCCCACCGCCTCGTGGGGCCGCATGCTCCAGGATGCCCAATCGCTTCTGGGCAGCGATCCGCTCCAGGCGCTGTGGCCTGGCTTGGCCATCGCGGGCGCGGTCCTTGGCTGCAACCTGCTGGGCGATGCCCTGCGTGACTTTAGCGATCCTCGCCTCAAAGGAGATAAGAAATGAGCCTGCTCCACGTCCAGGATTTACGCATCGGCGGGCTCCTCGGCCCCTTAAGCTTCGATCTGGCACCCGGGGACAACCTCGGGATCATTGGTGAATCCGGTTCGGGCAAGTCCCTGACGGCTCTGTCCATCATGGGCCTGCTCCCCCCGCAGTTGCGTGCGCAGGGCTCCATTGCGCTTGAGGAGCGCGAGCTCATCGGCTTGCCGGATCGCCGGGTACGCCCGCTGCGCGGCAGTGAGATGGCCATGGTCTTCCAGGAGCCTATGAGTGCGCTCGATCCGCTGATGCGGGTGGGCAAGCAGCTCGAGCTGGCCGGAAGCAACGACAGAGCGGCTAGCCTACGCGAGGTCGGCTTGGATCCCGCACTGTCCCCACGCTATCCCCACGAGCTCTCCGGCGGGCAGCGCCAACGCGTCCTCATCGCGATGGCCATGGCACGCTCCCCGAAGCTGCTCATCTGCGACGAGCCCACCACGGCGCTCGACGCCACGACTGAACAAGAGATCCTCGATCTCATCGCCTCCCTCGCCGCGCAGAAGGGCACCGCGGTGCTTTTTATCACCCACGATTTGAGCGTCATCGCGCGGATGTGCTCGCGCGTGCTTGTCCTGCGCCAGGGGCAACTCATCGAGTCGGGGTCTACCTCCGAGGTACTCGATAACCCGCAGCAGGATTACACCGCCCAGCTTATCGCCGCCTCGCGCCCCGCTGCCCCCGCTGCGCCTCGCCCGGTGGGGGATCCTCTGGTTGAACTAGACGGCGTCGCCAAGCACTTCGGCACCACCCACGCGCTTGACGATGTCACCTTCACCCTGCGCCGCGGCGAACGCCTAGGCATTGTTGGCGGCTCTGGCTCGGGCAAGACCACCACCCTCAAGCTCATTGCCGGCCTGGATGAGCCGACCTCCGGCACCATCTCGGTGGAGGGACGCGTGCAGGTGGTTTTCCAGGATCCGCAGGGCTCGCTGGATCCGCGCCTGCCCATCTGGAAGACCATCGCCGAGGGCATCCCGAATACGGGCAAGAAACTCACAAGCGATAGGGCCAAGGTTTCGCGTCTGCTGGAGGAGGTTGGCCTGCCTGCCGATAGCCTCGACCGCTTCCCCCACGAGTTCTCCGGGGGCCAGCGCCAGCGCATCTCTATCGCCCGCGCCATCATCGGCGAACCCGATATCCTCTTGGCCGACGAGGCAGTCTCCGCCCTTGACGTCCTAGTGCGCGCGCAAGTACTCGCCCTACTCGACCGTCTAGTGGAGAATCACGGCCTGAGCCTCATCTTCATCTCCCACGACCTGGCCGTGGTGCAGCAGGTATGCAGTAGTGTTCTCGTCATCAACAACGGCACCATTGTCGAGCGCGGTAACACCGCCGACATCCTCGGTGACCCGCAGCATCCCTATACGCAAAAGCTCGTGGCGGCGCGGCAGGGTTAGTAACCCTCCACGACTGCGAGCCCCAGTCGCGCGTGCACGTTGCGGCGTTTCAGCCTCTTGCCCCCTGAAAGCTGCCAGCTGGCACGACATGAAATAATAAACTCTATGTCGCCCGAGAAGAACTCAGCATCCTTCACTGATCAGGGAATTCCAACACACCAGGAACTAGTGATACCCGCTCTCCAAGCAGTCGCTAGCCTAGGAGGTTCGGCTGAGTCAGGTGAGATTGTTGACTATGTCATCGAGCACTACCCGAACTCGGAGTCACTTCTAGAGATCACATACCCTAAGCGGCCAAGTGTTGCGGTTCTCCCCGAGCGCGTCGCTTGGGCCCGTTCAATGGCAAAGCTAATTGGAGCCTTGGAGCAACCGACAAGGGGCATGTATCTGATTACGAAACTGGGCGAAGGTCTACTTCAATTACCAGAAGAAAAGGCATTAGAGAAAGTCCGCGACCTGGATCGAGATTACTACCGTCAACAACGACAAAGGAGGCTCAGTGATTCGGCGCAGAACTCTTCACGCCAGATAGAGGATTCTCAGCCTTCGGCCGAGGTGTTAGCCGATACAGAATCAGACAAAGATGCGACTGGGTCAGAATGGAAGGCTCAACTCCTCGACCGACTTCATCGACTTAGCCCTGAGGGCTTTGAAAAGTTTGTGCTCTATCTCTTACGTCGCTATGGTCTCCAGCTCACCCATATGGGCGGAAGTGGTGATGAGGGTATCGACGGGATCGGCACAGCGCCATTGAGTCCCGTGCTATCTTCGCGTGTTGCCGTTCAAGTAAAACGGTATGCCCCACAAGGTAAGCCGATTGGGCGCGAAACGGTCGCTTTGTTCCAAAGAGACGCACAAACTAAAGGCGCAGAACGCGCGATTCTGGTGACACTGAGTAGATTCACCGAGGCCGCGCGCAAAGCAGCTAATGCCGCCTCTCCGACTGTTGATCTGATTAACGGTGACCGCCTCGCAGAATTAATTCGAGACGATGGCGAATCCGGAGTTACTCTCCAACCCACAGTCAGCGAGACATGGTTCGAGCGCTTCGATTAACTATCCGGCTTTGTGAGAGCCCTTCATATGTTTAAAAGACTGACATATTGAAGAAACGTGTCGCTTTTCGCTCCACATTCGACATATCACTCATAAAGCTGCGGATGCCTTCGATTCCTCAAGGAGTGCGGAAGCTCTAGGAGCGCGCATCCTCTCTGTGGATTAAAAGGATTCAGGGCTCAGCAAACGAAGTGCTAATCCCCTTGTTATGACTAGTTGAGGCTCCAGATCTTTTTATGGCACCGCTCTAGCTGGCGAATACCCCGAACAAGAGGCCTTGGTTCAGCAGGTGTTCCTCGCGATACTCAAAGACCTCGAAAGCCTCCACCAACTCGCTGAGGTTGGTGGAGTTCTCGTCGAAATTAGGCAGCTGCATACTTGGGTACCCTACCTTCACGTGGACAATAGAACGGGAGCAGAATGCCCCATCTTCACCTGATAGTAGCTCACAAATGTGTAATTATCCTCTTTGTCCTTCCTTCACCACCGTCACTTGCCACCCGGCATTGCCCGAACGGCGAAAGTCAATGATCTCGTGGCCGGCGTCAGCTGCCCATGCTGGGATAGTGTCCGTAGCTTGCGTGCAATCGAAGTCGATGACCAAGGCCTCACCCGCATCGAGTTCTTCCATTACGTCTTTTGCCTCGATGAGTGGGAAGGGACAGACCGAGCCTAGTGTGTCTAGTGCGTAGCGCCCTTCACCCAGCGGACGCGCCTTGTTCAGTGCCTTCGGCTTGGTTGCGAGCGAAACCGCCCCCAGGGAAACACCGAAAGATTGAGGTCGGGTGGCAGTGCGAACCTGACTGTGGGAGACCTCGACGCTTTCAGACAAGCCATTCTCGCGGCTCAGCACCCTGTCTTCAGCGGAAAGTGACGATTCTGAATTCGCGTCTTGGTCGAGAGAGTCAGCGGTGGTGTAGGCCGTGCCCGTCCCCGGCTGCTGAATCGCGGCAGGGGCAAGCCACAGTTTGGCACCAACACCCACGCCGATCGCCATAAACAGCAACGCGATCCAGCCTTGGAAGCTAAAGAGCGAGGTTTCTACCATGCCGTTTCCGACCGTGCATCCATTCGCCAAGGATGCACCAACACCCATCATGATGCCCCCGATTATTGCCCGTGAGGCGGTTCGTGCGTCCGGTACGCGCACGCGGAACTCCCCCGCCAGCTCGGCGGCGAGGAAGGCTCCAACAAATAGACCGATGACGAGTAGCGTTCCCCAGTTGATACGCGCAGAGTCGCCCGTGACTGCATAGCGCAGGAGATCCGAAGACGGCGTCGTAATGCCTAGACCAGCGTTGCGACCGGTCGCGGCGGAAAGGGGAAAGGCCAAAGTGCCGATCAACCCCACTGCTATGGCTGCAGTATTCAATGTGAGCGGCTTGGCATACCACGGCTGTCCTAAATCGAAGCGCTTACGTGCAGCGTCCTTGGCACGATAGTGACGCCAGAGGAGGAAAGTGACAATCCAGACTGCTGCTACAAGGAGCCAAGGTGAGACTCCCAGCGCGGCGTGGATCGTGGTCAAAGGTGTCTCCCACTGCTTGAGCCAGTCGTTAGCCGCAGCCAGTGGGCCGGCCTTCATCGCTGCAGCCGAAAGCGCAAAGAATATGAGTGCCAGCCAGGATCCGACAAGACCTTCAGCTGATCTGTACCAAGTGCCAGAGGCGCAGCCGCCTGACAGGATGATTCCAAGCCCGAAGATGAAGGCGCCGCCAATAATAGCTACAGGTGCGAAGTTACTGGTAGAGGGAGAAATGACTCCCAACTGAGTGAGCAAAGTCAACCCGAAAGCATGGACGGAAATGAGGATCATCAGGGCGGTAAAGCCCCGCCAGGACCGGCTCATAAATATATCGCGCAGCATGCCTGTGACGCAGAAGCGTCCTCGCTGCATTACCGCACCAAGGGCCAGGCCCACGGCAAGTCCGGAAAGTAGCATCTTTAGTCCTTTTCGCGTTTGCACTCCAGTATTAGGTCGCCCACCATAGCCCATTATGTACTGCATTGTCTATATTAATTGCACATATATGTACGGGAGGAGCGCGGAGTCTGTCTAGCGAACTTCACCAGCCTGGTTCCCCTCTTCGGATAAGTTGTGCATCCCCGCCAGCTACTGGACAATGGTTGTAATTGTCTAAAAGCTGCCGCGCCGAAGGCGGCAGCAGGTTAAGGAAAACGTGACGCAGAGTCCCACCCCACCCCGTGGCAAGACTTACAAGGAATCTCTCAAATCTCGGACGCGCGACAGCTCGGTTGGGCTGTATCCGCATAACATGCACCCAGGCCTCGTCCCCGGCATCAGCGTTGAAGAGCAGCGGAATGACTTTCGGATCGACAAGATAGTCTTCACCGTCGCCGCGACTGCAATCCTCGCCTTCATTGCTTGGGGCGTCACCATGCCCGATAGCGTTGCGAACGCCGCTTCGGTGGCCTTCGACTGGGCAATCACGGATGCAGGTTGGCTGCTCAACCTCACCATGATGTTCGCGCTCATCACCATGGCGTACATCGGCTTTTCCCGTCTGGGCCGTATCAAACTCGGCCTCGATGATGAAGAACCTGAGTTTGGGCGCTTTAGCTGGATCGCTATGATGTTCGCTGCCGGAATCGGCGTGGGCATTTTCTTCTACGGACCTTCAGAACCGCTGAGCCACTTCCTTACCCCGCCCCCTCATACTGTTGAGGGCGGCACTGTTGAAGCACTGCACTCCGGGCTTGCGCAAGCCCATTACCACTGGGGTCTCTCGCCCTGGGCCGCCTATGCCCTCGTCGGTGGCGCCATTGCCTATTCTTCCTACCGCCGTGGCCGAGTTCCCTTAATCTCCTCTATTTTCAAGCCGCTTTTCGGCTCCCGTGACACCGATGGACCTTTCGGAAAAGCCATCGACATCATGGCTTTGATCACCACGTTGTTCGGTACCGCAGCCACCTTGGGGCTCTCCGCAGTGCAGATCGGACAAGGCGTGACAATCATTCGCGGAGCGGGTGCGGTCACCAACACCACGCTTATCATCATCATCGCTCTATTGGGCTGCGCTTTTATCATTTCCGCGGTGTCCGGAGTGGCCCGTGGAGTGCGCTACCTTTCCAATATCAACATCACGCTGACTCTAGGACTTGTGGTCCTTGTATTCCTCTGCGGGCCGACGTTATTGCTGCTCAACCTCATTCCGTCGAGCATCCTGACCTACCTCGATGAGTTCCTTCCCATGATGTCTAAGGACTTGTCCTGGGGCGAAGAGACCATCGAGTTCCAGTCTGTATGGACTGCCTTCTACTGGGCATGGTGGATTGCCTGGACGCCGTTTGTGGGTATGTTCGTGGCCCGCATTTCGCGTGGGCGCACTCTGCGTGAGTTCACCCTGGTCACCATCATCGCGCCCACTTTCATCCTCATCATGGCTTTTACGGTATTCGGCGGAACCGCCATCAACTTCAATCGCGAGGATCGTCCAGGTTTCGATGGCTCGGCCTCTGGCGAGGAGGTGCTGTTCAACGTGTTCGCTCAGCTTCCGCTGAGCACTATTACGCCCTTCATCCTCATCGCCGTGCTGGGCATCTTCTTCGTTACGTCGGCGGACTCTGCTTCCATCGTCATGGGAACCATGTCTTCCAAGGGAGACCCCACCCCGCACAAGGCCGTCGTGGTTTTTTGGGGTATCTGCATGATGGGCATCGCCATCGTCATGCTGCTTACCGGTGGTGAGGAAGTCCTCTCCGGCCTGCAGAATCTGACTATTCTTTCCGCATTGCCGTTCTGCTTGGTGCTGATGGTGATGATGGTCTCCTTCGTCGTCGACCTGCGCTCCGACCCCGCTTTCATTCGCCGCACCTACGCGCGCACGGCCGTGGAGAATGCTGTCGTCCGCGGTATCCAAGAACACGGCGATGATTTCGAGCTCTCCGTCGAGCAGGCCTCCGATGGCCGGGGCGCAGGCTCTGACTTCGACTCCGCCGCAGATCGTTATACCGAGTGGTACCAGCGCACCGACGAGGAGGGCGAGAAGGTCGACTACGACTTTGAGACGGGCGAGTGGTCCGATGGCTATGATCCGGAAGAGGAGGCTACAAAGTCTCAATCAGATTCTGATTCCGATTCAGAACATCCGGATCCTCACGACAAGGACTAAAGGCTCATGGGCATACCCAGCGAGGTGGTGCTGGAGGGATACTCCCTCATTGAACAGCACGAGATCGATCACCAGTTTCTCCTCCAGGGATCGCCGCTGTCGCTGCGGACTCCACTCCTCTTGGCGTTGACGCTGCTGGGGGTCACGCTCGTGGGGCTGGCAGTGCTGTGCAGAGCCTTCCGCAAACGAGGTGCCCTTGCCGCCGGGCTGATAGGCGCAGCGCTCGCCGTGATCAAGCTGTGGTGGCTACCCATCGCCCTGGCTATCGAGTTTTCGGATGTTCGCGTGGCCGGCTATACGCTCTATTACTATCCGCAATATTGGCTGGCGCCGACCATAGTGCTGCTTGCGGTGGCAGTGTTGGGGCTGGCCGCCGCCATTAGTCCGTGGCCAACCCGTCGCCGCTAAGAGAGCCGCTGCCCCAGGTAGCTAGTTGATTACAGGGGCACCTTCAGTAGTTGGAGCTCCCTGCGTTTCCGCTGCGGGGGCCGCTGCAGTACCGGCCCGCATGGCCCGTGTTGAGGGCGAGGGATGCGCGTCCTCCGTCGCCAGCCGCTCGAAGGCCACAGCGGCAAGCGCCGCAGCCTGCTCGCCCAGCATCGAATCATCGAAGCGGGCAAGCGGCGAATGGTTCCACTCCCGCAGGTGTTCCGGGGTGGCCGGGTTGGCCGTTCCCATCCACATGAAAGTCCCCGGCACCTGGGCCAAGACGGATCCGAAGTCCTCGGAGGCCATCATGGGCGCGCGCAGCGGCATGACGTTTTCCGCACCGAACATCTGCGACCACAATGTCGCCGCGAACTGATTCTCGCGGGGGTTGGTTTTCGTCGCCGCATAGAGGACTTCGAAGTCAACGTGCGCGGTGCATCGATGCGACACGGCCACTGAAGAGGCCACCTCGGTGATCATCTGGCGCACGGCCTCGATCTTCTCGTCACGCAACACCCTGACAGTTCCGCCCAACATGGCCTTATCCGGAATCGCATTGAAGGCCCCATCCCCCGCCCGCAGCGTGGTAACCGTAATGACGATAGGCTCTAGGGCATCGAAGCGCCGGGTAAGCGCTACTTGCATCGCCATCTGAATCTCTGCCAAGGCCGCAACCGGATCCGCCGCGTCATGCGGGCGCGAGCCGTGCCCGCCCTTGCCCATCACGGTGATGCTCAGGTTGGAAGATGAGGCCATCATGGGGCCTGCAACGTGGTGGAATGTCCCGCGATCTTGTGGGCCGACGTGTAAACCATAGGCGGCAATGGGCCGGCGTCCGGCGGCGTCGAGCACTCCTTCTTCAATCATGGGCTCAGCACCACCGGGGCTCTCCTCTCCCGGCTGGAACATGAAAATTATGTCGCCCTTGAGCTCCTCACGCAGCTCACAGAGCAAGCGCACCGAGCCAATGAGGCCAGCGGTGTGCAAGTCATGGCCGCAAGCGTGCATGAACTCATTGACCGAAGTAAAAGGATCCCCCGTTTGTTCACGGACTTCGAGTGCATCCATATCCGCGCGCAGCAGCACAGAGACGGGGCGGTCCCCGCGCTTGCCTCCCCGCAAAACAGACACGACCGAGCTGAGATCTTGTCCGCGATGAATCTCGAGAGGTAGCCCCTCGAGAGCATCCAAGACAGCGCGTTGGGTACGCGGCATTTCCAGGCCCACCTCGGGGTGCTTATGCAGATCCCGGCGGATTTCTTGCAGCTCAGGAAGCAGCGCGCGCCCGCGCTCCAGAAAAATATCAGACACCGCCCTTCCCCCGACCTGCGTGGCCATCACGGGCAGCGGTGGAAGCTGTTGTCCTAGGCGTGGCTTGCGAGCTTTGCGGTAGGGTTCCTGCGGGGTGGTCATAAGCTTGTCCTTCACTCGTCCTTCCTGTCTATGTGCATCGAGACTACATGGAGTGATCGACAGTTATTGTCACTTTGGCGACTAGGCTTGCCACTATGGCCTCGCTCACCCTCGCACTCGACTTCGGTACTTCCGGACTCAAAGGCGCTCTCTTTTTCGGATCCACCATCGTCGACAGCGCGCAGACGCAGTATCCCACCCGCAACCACACCCAAAGGCCGCAGGACTGGCTTGAGGCCCTTCGCCAGGTGGCCGCGGCCCTGCCCGGTTACGAGGCTGTTTCCGTTACGGGGCAGATGCAGGACCTCATTTGCTTAGACAGTGGCGGCGACGTCTTGGGCGCGGCGCGGCTCTATAGCGACACCTCAGCGACGTCCGCCGCTGCTCGGCTGCACGCTCTGGTCCCAGATTGGGAGCAGATTACCGGCAACGAGCAGGGCGCAACCTCCAACGCTGCCATGTTCGCCGAATCCCACCCCGAGCACACCGCCCACCTGCTCTTTGGCCCGAGCGGGTTTATCGCCCACGCGTTGGGTCTGGGATATCACGTAGATTCCACGACTGCCTCGACTACTGGTCTGCTGGATCTGGATCGCCGCGCATGGTCGGAGAAGGTAGCCCACGCGGCGGGCATCGATATGGCATTGCTGCCTATGCTTTCCGACGGCCTCTTGGGCACCGTCGCCCCCAATGATTACGGCATTACCCCGGGCGTTTCCTTCTTCCTTGCGCCTGGAGACGCGGCGACGACAACACTGGGCATCATCGGCGATGAACCCGGGCGTGGCTATATCTACCTGGGAACTTCCGGTTGGTACGCCGAGATCTGTGAGGAAAGACCACAGTGGCCGGGGGCTTTTCACGTGCTTGCTTTGCCCGGCGGCACAACCCTGGCCATAGCAGCGCTCCTCTCAGCCGCTGGCACCGCGGATTGGGCCCGGGTGGCCTTCTTGGGCGGGGCTTCGCACGACGCGGCCGAGGAACTACTGGCCACCCGCCCGCGCGGCTGGAGCGGGATTAGCTCGATCCCCTCCCTGCACGGCGAGCGCTTCCCCGTGCGTGCCGATGCCGCTGGGGTGGCCCTAGCCGGGCTGCGTTCCACCCACGCGCCGGCAGACATGTACAAGGCAGTTCTCGAAGGAGTTGCCCTGTCCCTGTCCCACGCAATGAGCAGAGACGCGACTGCGAGCGCCGCTGCATTGCCCGTGGTGGGCGGCGGCGCGAACTCACAGCTTTGGCTGCAGATTCTGGCTGATGTCACCGGGCGCACCATCGTTGCGCCCACGCTAGTCGACGCCTCGCTGCTCGGCGCAGCGGGTGTACTTGCGGAAGGTCAATCCCGCATCATCGAACCCGATCCGCGTGCGGTCGCCAGCTACGCCACGGCGCACGCCTCGCAGCTGAGACTCTTTTCCGCGGTCGCCGATTCCACGCCGGGCCTCTAGCCGCCTACTGCTGTGTCAGCAATAAACGGCCAAAGTAGTCATACTCGTCCTTGAGTCCAGGCAGCATGAAGAAGTAGCCGCCGCCGAAAGGACGCAGATAGTCCGCCAAGGGCTCGCCCTCAAGGCGCTTTTGAACAGTGATGAACTGGCGCTTCAGATCCTGTTGGAAGGCAACGAATACCAGGCCTGCATCGATGTTTCCATTGCGGCGCAGCCCGTTGTCATAGTTATAGGAACGCCGCAGCATGAGCTGATCAGCAGTATCGGGCGTGCGTGGGTTCGCCAGCCGGATGTGGGCATCGGTCGGGATGACATCTCCCACCGCGTCATCGGTGTAATCCGGCGCCGCCCACTCATCCCCACCGGTCAGCGGTCCGCCAGTGTAGCGGTCGCGGCCACAGATCTGCTCCTGCTCCGCGATTGAAATCCGGTCCCAAAACTTGGTGAGCATCCCAATCAAGCGCACCGCCATATAGCTTCCGCCTGCCGCCCACGCCGACTCGTCATGGCCTGCCCACACCAGGGAATCAAAGTCATCCTGATGGGGATTGACAATTCCGTCTTTAAAGCCCAAGTGGTTGCGCTGTGTCCCCGTGGGCCGCGGCTCATTCTGATATCCATTTTGCAGCCAGCGCGTCGTGGCGAACTCACGCGTGTGCCGCAGAATATCGCGCAGCGCATGCAAGGCCGTGTCTTTCTCGTCTGCGCAGATCTGAAGGATGATGTCGCCGTGGCAGGATGAGTCAACCAGCGAATCATCCGCAAAAGGCTCCATCTGCACTAGGTGCGCGGGTTTGAGCTTGCTCAACCCAACACGATCGTCGAAAAGCGCGGCTCCGACCCCGACAGTGATGGTCGGGTTATCCGTCGGGATATCGAGGCCGAGTTCCCCTGAATCCGTGGCAGGAAACGCAATGCCATCCGGCGCCGCAGGACCTCCTGCTACCAGGATTCTGGTGCGCTGCGTAAGAGCGCGGAAGTACTCCGCCAGGGAGACCTCTGGGAGGAAGTCGAGCGCGCAATGCACGCTATAGCGTTGCGGAGGATCAACAATCCCCCGTTGGTGCTCTCCCCCAAGGGGAAGCGCTGAAGCCTGCTCGGTACTCGACTCAGGATCATCACCAGCACTTGCGGCTATAGCAGCAGAAGCGGAAGGCGTCGCCGCCAATGCAGCGACACCGCCAAGGAAGGCCCGGCGCGAGAAATGGAATGGGCAGCTCATCTACATCCTCCGGATTACAGTCATAGTGGCGATCACAGCCAGTTTTTCATTCGCGTCCGCAACAAATCCGTTGAGGACTTGGCGGTCTGTGGGGTCGTGGGGATCCATGGTCTGTGAAAAATCCTCCACCTTGTCAAGGCTCTTATCTATCTCGGCGAGGTTCGCACCGCGTTGCGCCAGGATGTCTCGGAGCGGGTCTATCATCGTCCTCGTCGCCTCCATGTCTGTCTGGACTGCTAGCGGCAGGGAGTTGGAGCCGTAGTCCCGGTAGCCTTGGAGATCGAAACGCTCGAGTTCCTCGGTCATTTCATGAGTCCTCAAGCCATAGTCCGCTGAGGCGAGCGCAAACTGCCCCACCCCTTCGACCACGGTATGCACGTTGTCATTGAGGAACTGGGCGTGCTGGGCCACTTCCGGCATAGCTTCGCCGTGCCACAGCCCCCACTCCACGCGGTGATAGCCCTCGATGTCCTCTGGCGTCGGCGTGGCGCTGGTGCCAAAGTCACCGATGTCATCGACTGGGCCCTCCCATTCGGTGTTGGAATCATCGAAGGTCCGGTACTTGCGATAGGCCGCAAGCCACGCCTTTTTGGCAGCCTCGCGGTCCCCGGACTGGGTGGCCAGAAGTAAGGCATCATCCAGCCCCGCCCATTGGGCAAGCTCACCATGCTGCTGAGCGGCGTGGGCAACAGATGCCTTGGCAACATCATCCTCAGTTATCGGCAGCATCTTCGATGCTTCCTTATAGGGCGAGCCCGTGACCTCGAACTCCGCACCAGCAATGGAGGAGGTATTACGGAACACGCACACGAGGTGATAGGTGCCGTCTTTCAACGTGGCATTCCACTGGCGCACGGAGGGAGAACCTACCCTTTCAATGACCTGATAGGCATAGCCCTCCTTATCCGCCACGTAGACGGTCAGGTACTTGCCTGAGGTATTGTTCAGGCTCAATGCTCCTCCGGTTTCCGCTGGTACCGGGCAGGAATAGCTATCCCGGACCAAGAGCTCATTGGACGGCGCCGGGGCGTGCGAGTTAGTGCTATTGCACCCCGCCAGCGTCACCAGCGAAGCCAGAAGAAGGCACCGGGCTTTCATTACTTGTTCCCAGAGCGATTTTTCATAAATAGAACGCCGCCAGCGACGATGACAACAATGACTCCCAGGGCGCCCCACATCCAGGTGGGGAAGCCGGACTTTTCCTCCGTCGCCGCGGCCAGCCGGGTTTCCTTGATTACGCCGTTCTCGGTCGAGGCCGGGTCATTCATTCCCTCGGCGACGTCTTTGAGCTGCGTGGTCTCGCGGGAGGCGTTGTCGATCTTCTTGACCTGGTCATAGGACTTGGCGACGCTCCCGTCCGTCTCATTCAAGAAGACCTTGTCGGCCTTGGCCTGGAAATCAAACATGCCATCGAGCTTGCCGGCTCGGTTATCAAAGGTGTCTGCGCCAAGGCGCCCAAGGTCCCAGTTGTCTTGAATGAACTTGGTGATAGAAGTCTGTTCCGTGTAGGTGCTATCCACATGGTTGGACTTGGCAAAGGGAGAGACAACCAACAGCGGCTGGCGTGTGCCCGGGCCGCACTGGCCTTTGGCGCCACCGGCTACCCCGACGCCCTTTGCCGCCGAGGTGCAAATCTCAGCGTCGACGGGATCACCGGTTTCCTCATCGATGGTGGTGTCATCGGAGCCGTTGAGGATCTTGGGAGCCTTGTGGTCATACCATCCGTCGGAATGGTCATAAGCAATGACAACCGCCGTCGAATCCCACTGCTGAGAGTTTTGCAGCTCGTTGATGTAGTGGGTGATGAAGGCCTGCTCATCGAGCAGGATTGGAGTAGCCCGCGTGTCCATCTTGGTAGTTCGGGGCTTTCAGGAAAGACACCGCCGGGAGGTTTCCGTCGTGGAGTGCGGTATCGAAGTCCTCGACATCATACTGGTGATTAGCCTGGTCGGTCTTGCCAATCATATCCGCGCTGCGGGGAGCTAGGTGGTGCGGGTTCGCGGTCGAGGCGTAGTACTGGAAAGGCTCGTGGTGTGGGTTGTAGTCAGGCTGGCCCTGCCCCGTCAACGTGTTGTGAGCAGCTCCGCAGCGCGCCCGGCTGCTTTCCGTGGCAGGCTCAGTGGGCCGGAACCCGCCCTGGAACCAGCCCCAGGTGACGTTGTTTTCATTGAGCTGGTCACCGATGTTCTTATTGCTAAAAGCAGCAACCTGGTCGGTGGAGGCGGAAGATGCATTCGAGCAATCATCGTAGAGGGGGTCTGGGTCTCCCACGATGGTGGTCGTTGAGCCATCTTCCGCGACGCCAGCCAGGTCGCTCGATTTGCCGGGCTCTATCTTGACTTGCTCACCGCTGGCCGGATCGTGCATGGTGGCGCCAGCCACGGTGCCAGCAATGAGGTTGATGGCTCCCGGGGTCGAAGGGCCGAAGATGGTGGAGTAGCTGTTGTCGTTGAGGGCAAAATTCTGCGCGTAGTTCCACATTCCGGTGACAGTGTTGCCATCGTAGTAGCCCATGGTCAGACCGGGCTTGGCAGAGTAGCCGTTGTTCTTCTTATCCACGTCACTGGAGACGGTTTCGGGGAACTTATCCATCTTCCCGTTGTTCGCCGCCTGTTGCTCTGCGGAGTACTCGTGGTTTTGGTCCACCGTGGCAGCCTGATCCGGGGAGAGACGGAAGGGCTTGACCGAGTTGGGATTCTTATCGCCGAGAAGATCCTCCGAGGCGAGGTTGTTGACCTTGGGGGTATCTTTCTTGGCCTCGAACTGAGGAGCAGCAAGGTCCGTGCCTTGCTGCTTTGCGCCTTCGTTGTTTTCAGCCTTGGGATAGGTAGCGAAGTAGTGATCGAAGGAGATGTTCTCGGCGTAAATCACGACAACGTGCTCAATAGGAGTATTGGTCTCCGCGTGGGCAACGTTGGGGCAAAGAAGGAGGGTGGATACGCAGGCGCCGAAGGCGACACCGAAGCGCTTAATGGCAGCCGTGGAAGACATGAGGAAAACCTTAAGAATTGAGAATTATGCCAAAGCAGGATTAAACGCCCCTCCTACGCACCTCACAAACGCAAAAGGAGACTTTAAAACCAGCCGGCTCTCAGTTAAGGTTCCCCTCATAAAGCCAGTTCACACTGGGCTAAAAGTACTTTGCGGCCACAACCACATTGCACCCAACGTTAACCCACATTTCCAGAATTATTCACCGTCTGTCGACAGCGCAGCGACGAAAGCTTCCTGCGGCACGGAGACCGAGCCGATGGACTTCATGCGCTTCTTACCAGCCTTCTGCTTCTCCAGGAGCTTGCGCTTACGGGAAATATCGCCGCCGTAGCATTTGGCCAGCACGTCTTTGCGCATCGCACGGATATTCTCGCGGGCGATAACCTTGGAGCCGATGGCCGCCTGAACAGGCACCTCGAATTGCTGGCGTGGGATGAGCTCCTTGAGCTTCTTGGTCATCTTATTGCCGTACCACTGCGCGGAATCACGGTGCACGATCGCGGAGAAAGCATCAACTGGATCGCCGTTGAGCAGGATATCAACCTTGACCAGGTCAGCGAGCTGCTCGCCCGCCTCCTCATAGTTGAGGGAGGCATAGCCCTTAGTGCGGGACTTCAACATGTCAAAGAAATCAAAGATGATTTCGCCCAAAGGCATGACATAGCGCAGCTCCACGCGATCCTCGGAGAGATAATCCATACCGCCCATCTGGCCGCGCTTGGATTGGCACAGCTCCATCGTGGGACCGACAAACTCCTCGGGCACGATGACCGTCATCTTCACGATGGGCTCATAGACCTCGTTGAGCTTGCCGCTCGGCCAATCCGCGGGGTTGTGCACCAAAGACTCCTCGCCGTCCTCCGCGATCACGCGGTAAGTAACAGAAGGCGCTGTGGAGATGAGATCCAGGCCGAACTCGCGCTCAAGGCGGTCGCGGGTGATCTCCATGTGCAATAGGCCCAAGAATCCGCAACGGAAACCGAAGCCCAACGCCACGGAGGTCTCGGGTTCGAAGGTCAAGGAGGCGTCGTTAAGCTGCAGTTTTTCTAGTGCATCACGCAAATCGGGGAAGTCCGACTGCGAGATGGGGAAGAGCCCGGAATAGACCATGGGCTTGGGATCGTGGTAGCCCTTAAGCGCCTCCGTGGCACCATTGGAAGCCCAGGTCACGGTGTCCCCGACTTTGGTTTCGCGCACATTCTTTACACCCGTGATGAGGTAGCCCACCTCGCCGGGCCCGAGCCCCTCGCACTTTTGCATGGTGGGGGAAATGATGCCGATCTCTAGCAGCTCGTGGTTGGTATTGGTCGACATCATGGTGACCTTCTGGCGCGGGACCAGCTTGCCGTCCACCATCCTGATATAAGTCACCACGCCGCGATAGGTGTCATAGACCGAGTCAAAGATCATGGCCCGGGCAGGAGCATCGGGCGCGAATTCGGAGCTGGGCGGCGGAACCAACTCGGTGACCCTGTCGAGCAGATCTTCGACCCCCTCTCCCGTCTTGCCGGAAACACGCATGACCTCATCGGGCTCGCAACCGATGATGTTGGCGATCTCCAGGGCGTACTTCTCCGGCTCCGCGGCTGGAAGATCAATCTTGTTGAGCACGGGGATGATCTCAAGATCATTTTCCATGGCCAGATAGAGGTTTGCCAAGGTCTGCGCCTCAATGCCCTGTGCTGCATCCACCAACAAGATGGCGCCCTCACAGGCCTCAAGTGCGCGGGAGACCTCGTAGGTGAAGTCCACGTGACCGGGGGTATCAATCATCTGCATGACGATCTCCTCCCCCGCGAACTTGCCGGTGCGTGGTACCCACGGCAGCCGCACGTTCTGCGCCTTGATGGTGATACCGCGCTCGCGTTCAATATCCATGTTGTCCAGGTACTGATCACGCATGTCGCGCGCGTCCACTACCTGGGAGTATTGCAGGATGCGGTCAGCCAACGTCGACTTGCCGTGGTCGATGTGGGCGATAATGCAGAAGTTGCGGATCTGACTTGGATCCGTAAACGTCTTGGCCGCAAAATTTTTAGACATGTGTCTACAATAGGCTACATGACTAGCGGCAAACCAACTGTGCTCGCCCGCGTCTTGGCCGCGCTGGGAGTAAGGGACAAAGAGCCGGTGGACCACGGCCTTTCCCGCATCAACGAGCGCCTGGGAATGCACCGCCGCGCAAAATCCCGCGAACCACGCAAAGCTGCCCACATCCGCGTCGAAGCCTCCGCTTCCCACCCCCGATCCATCTTTTTTGCCCCCGATATGGACGGCCAGGCCGATTCCGGCGAGGTAGTTTGGGTGTGGGCCCCTTCCGATGACAAGCAGTCCCCGCCACGCGAGCGCGCCATCCTCGTCATTGGCCGCACCCGCACCACGGTCCTGGGGCTTTTGATCTCCCCCAATCCGGAGCACGCCCACGAAGATGAGTGGCTAGAAATCGGCTCCGGCGACTGGGACGAATCCGGCCGCCAGTGCTGGATCCGGCTCGATCGCGTGCTCGAGATCTCCGAAGAACAGGTTCGCCGCCAAGGCACTCTATTTCCGCAGCGCCGCTTCGAGCGCATCACCAACCGCCTGCGCTCGCGCTACCACTGGGCTTAGGCGAGAGCGCAGATGGCGGTTTTGGGTCTCTAGCCACGCTGCTGCTAGGATTGCACAGTTACTTGTCTGCTGGGCGCGTCGGTCGGGGCGGTCAGGACCTTGGGTCCGCTCTTCGAATACCGGCGCCGGGCATCTAGTTTGAGAGGCGTGTTGATACACAGCCAACACTCACACGAGGTGCGGGAGAGTCCATCAAGGCTGGTTGCAAGCAATAATCACTTTCGATTCCAAGAGGTAAGATTCGATGGCAAACATCAAGTCCAAGCAGAAGCGCATTCTCACCAACGAGAAGTCGCGTCAGCGCAACAAGGCTGTCCGCTCCGCTGTTCGCACCGAGATCCGCAAGTTCCGCGAGCTCGTTGAGGCCGGCGACAAGGCTGGTGCGGAGAAGCAGCTGCGCGCCGCTTCCCGCTCCCTGGACAAGTCCGTTTCCAAGGGCGTGTTCCACCGCAACACCGCAGCCAACAAGAAGTCCGGCATGGCCGTGGCTTTCAACAAGATGGCCTAAGTCTGGCACTTACGCCTGCTTGAACTAGTTTGTCCCCGCACTTTTTTGGTGCGGGGACAAACTAGTTTTCCTACCCAGTCGCTTTAGTGGAACGCTCTTCCCAGAGGCCCCGCCCCCTCAGCTGCAAAACAATACTTAGCGGGCTCTTCTGGGTTTTAGAGTGCGTGGTGGGACCGGCAGGCAAAATGCGAGTCCCTTGCCGGTATTTTCCGGGTTCATCTCCACTGCACAGTCACAGTCCTGCCCGTTGTTGGTTTCCCCACCGGGCTTTGTTTTAGGGTGCGGGAAGTCGCCGTTGGGCTTTGGTGTCCTAACGGCTGGTGTGCGG
>NZ_DGRD01000039.1:0-28839 GCF_002390965.1 Corynebacterium sp. UBA4397 | reverse complement strand
GAACTTGGCAGTGCGGTAGCAAAGCCATCCGGCCTATCCTGAAGGATTGGGCCCAAGCGGAGGACGACCGACCAACAAAACCACTGCACTCTACAACCAGAAGAGCCGGTTTAGCGGGCGAGGTTGGCGATGTCGCCGACGAGCGCATCGATATCCTCGTCATTGGTGGACCACGAGGTGCAAAAGCGCACCGCGCGCAGATCCCCGTGCGGCTCGAAGAACTGGCACACGTAGTTCTGGGAGAGCTCATCTTCCTGTTCTTGGGTCAACAGTGCGAATTGCTGGTTGGTGGGGGAGTCAAAGAGCATGTCTATTCCGGCCGCGGCGAAGGCGTGCGCAATGCGCTGCGCCTGCTCGTTGGCATGGGCGGTAATCTCCTCATAGAGATTGTCGTGGAAGAGCGCGCTAAACTGCGCGCCAAGCAACCAGCCCTTTGCCAGAAGCGCGGAGTTTTGTTTCATGGCATTGCGGAAGTAGGCGTCCCCGCCATGCGGAAAGACGATGGCCTCTCCGAATAAAGCGCCGCACTTTGTGCCGCCGATGGTGAAGATGTCACACAGGCGCGCGAGATCGGGCAGCGTGGCGTCCCCGGCGGCGAGTCCATAGCCCAAGCGGGCGCCGTCAACGAGGAGCGTGAGCGAGAAGCGGTCACAGACTTCGCGCAACTCGCGCAGCTCCGCCAAGGAATAGACGGTGCCGTACTCGCTGGGCTGGGAGATATAGACCATGGCTGGCTCTACTGCGTGCTCCATGGTGCCGGAGGAGCGATACTCTTCCACGCACTGGGTAACTTGCGCGGCGGTGATCTTGCCCAAGTGCCCGGGCAAGGCCAGGATCTTGTGCCCGGAATGCTCGACGGAGCCGGTCTCATGGGTGTTGATATGCCCGGAATCCGCGCTGATGACTCCCTGCCAGGGCCGAAGAGTGGCGGCAATTGCCGTGGTATTAACCTGGGTTCCACCCATCAGGAAATGAACTCCTGCTTCCGGGGCGGCGCAGGCGTTTCTAATCTCCGCCCTGGCCTTCTCACACAGTGGGTCCTCTCCGTATCCCGGGTAGGAATCTTGTGCTTTTACGAGGGCGGAGAGGACGGCGGGGTGGCCGGTGCGGTGATAGTCATTACCAAAGTGGATCATGGGCTGTAAGTTTATCCGTTGACCTTGACACTTCCAACGCCGTGATCAATGTGGATATTCAGCTTTGCTTCCGGGTCGCTGCGTGGGGTGCAGTTGCTTTGCCCCACTCCCGAATCACAGGTGAGGTTGAAGGGGATAGATTCGGGCAGGGTCACGTTGAGCTCGCCTATTCCCATGTCCACCGTGACATCACGCGGGGCGGAGAGCCCAGGTAGTTGCGAGAAGTCGATGGTGGCGGAACCAATGCCGAGATCGTAGTGCTCCGGCAGATCTTCCTCGCTGCGCGGGGTCTGCTCAAGCTCCCCGATGCCTACACTCACGGTGGAGGAGTAGGAGCTCTCCCCGGAGTCATAGCTGAGGTAGGCCAGCAGCCCGAGGGCGGCGGCGATGGCGAGGATCCATCCCGCAGCGATGGCTAAGCCGCGGCCACGCTTGCGTGGCTGGGGGCGTGGGGAAGGATCTGGCAGGTCCCAGGCCTCGGGCACGACCCCGAGCGGATCCCAGGAAGGCGGTGCCTTATGGCCCGGGGGAAAGGGGTAGCCTTCCACCGGGGTAAATGCGCTGAGGTCGACTGCCTCGTGACGCGTGGGCTGCTCGGTAGCGGAGAGTCCAGCTGGAGGAACGGGCTCACGGCGATGGAGCATATACCAGGCCAGCCCGAAGAGTGAGAGAACCAGCAGCGAGGAGAGGTTGGCGCCGCCGATGAGCGGGCCGATTCCCATTGCAATGCCGAAGGCGATGATGAGGCCCCAGCCCAGGCCGGCCTCGGAGGCCTCGCCGTCGTGGCGGCCAAAGGCTTCCTCGAGTGGAGAGGTCTTCTTCCCGTAGCGCGGCATGATGGCCCATGCTGCGACATAGGCAGCGATGCCGCCGCCGAAGGCGATGGTAGAGACCACGAAGGCGACGCGGACGATGGTGGGATCGAGTTGATAGCGCACCGCGATTCCCTCGCAGACGCCGGCGATATGGGCCTTGCCGCCTTGAGCGGAGGGCAAACGCGGCGGCCTAGAGTTCCACATGGCGTGCAGGGTTCCGGAGAAGTCTGATTCTCGCGGGCTAGCCGGTCCGGAATACGGGCTCTCCTCGCGGGGTCCTTGGCGTGTCATGCCTCAAGTATGGCGGGGGAAGGGTGCGAAATACATCGGGGAGCACCCTGATCTTTTGGGCTCAGGGTTGTCCCCGATGTGGACTAGGGGCTGGCCGTGCCACTATAGAGTCTATGAAATCGCCCTACCTTTCCGGCTCCTCCGCGGCGGCGTATCCCACGATGGTGCGCCCGCGCTCAGAGCGCGTCGTGGCCGGCGTGGCGGCGGGGTTGGCGCATAATCTTGGGGTCGACGTCGTCTATGTGCGCATTGCGTTGACGGCTCTGACGTTGCTGGGCGGGGTCGGGGCCTTGGCCTATGCCGGGCTGTGGATGTCTACCTCGGTGGAGGAGGATGGACCGCGTAAAAAGCCCGCTGCCGTTGCCCTTTGGTTGGTGCTCGCCGCCGTGCTCGGCACCTTTGCCGCCGTGGCTTTGGCCTCGGGCTTTAGCGCGGGTGCCTTGGTGCCTTTGGCCTTGGCTGCCGTGGGCGCCTTCATGGCGTGGCAGGCCTATGATCGGGGCCTGGATTCGAAGCTAGGCCTAGTTAGCATCGTGGGTGGGGCGGGGCTTGTCATCGTGTGCATCGTGTTCATGGCGCTCACGTGGGAGTCGGGCTCGGGCGGGGTTATCGTTGCCACCTTCCTTACCCTCCTCGGCTTTGGGGCGCTGGTGGTGCCTTTGGTGCTGAAGCTGTGGCGTTCGCTGGCCCAGGAGCAGGCGGCGAAGGCGGCGGCGGATGAGCGCACCCAGATCGCCGCGCGTTTGCACGATTCCGTCCTGCAGACTCTGGCGCTCATTCAAAAGCGGGCGGAGGATCCCCAGGAGGTCTCACGCCTGGCGCGCTCCCAGGAACGCGAGCTGCGCGCCTGGCTTTTCGACGCCGACTCCGCCTCCCCCGAGACCATATTCGGTGCCTTGGAAGCGGCCTGCGGGGAGGTCGAGGACCTGTTTAATCTGCGGCTATCCGCGGTGACGGTGGGGGAGGATACCGCCTTGAGCGAGGAGAGCAAGCTTATAGTGATGGCTGCCCGTGAAGCCATGGTCAACGCCGCCAAGCACGCCCAAGTTGATTCCGTCGATGTCTATGCGGAGATTCTTGCCGGTGAGCTCTCTATCTTCGTGCGTGATCGCGGCACCGGCTTCGATGTTTCTGATATTCCGGAAGATCGGCACGGGATTCGGGAGAGTATCCAGGCCAGAGCGGACGCCGCTGGGGGCAGCTGCCGCATCAAATCCGCGCCGGGTGAGGGCACCGAGGTTGTGCTCACGGTAGCTTTGTAGCCATGGTGAAAGTCTTTTTGGTCGACGATCATTCGGTGTTTCGTGCCGGCGTGCACGCGGAGATCGCTGCGGCAGGTGAGGGCATCGAGATCATCGGTGAGGCAGGAACGGTCCCAGAGGCCATCGAGGGTATTAATTGCCAGCACCCAGACGTGGTCCTGCTTGATGTCCACATGCCGGAAGGCGGCGGACTGGCCGTGGTGCAAGGCGCGCCTGGCCCGAAGTACCTGGCGCTGTCGGTCTCTGATGCGGCAGAGGATGTCATCTCCCTGATTCGGGCAGGCGCGCGCGGCTATGTCACGAAGAATATCTCCGGCCCAGAGCTGGTGCACGCCATCGAGCAGGTCGATAGCGGGGATGCGTACTTTTCCCCACGGCTGGCAGGCTTCGTGCTCGATGCCTTCTCCTCCGGTGCTCCCGCACCCGCCGAGGAGGATCCGGTGGTGGATGCGCTGACGCGGCGCGAACTGGAGGTGCTGCGCCTTTTGGCGCGCGGCTATACCTACCGTGAGATTGGCCGAGAGCTATTCATCTCGGTGAAGACGGTGGAGACTCATGCCTCGAATATCTTGCGCAAGACCCAGCAATCGAATCGCTACCAGCTCACGCGCTGGGCGGCACGCCGCGACCTAGATTAGGCACCTTCACTACCGGCTTCCCGCAGTATTCGAACACACATTTGCACGTGTCCCTAGCGGGGTACATACTAGGGGGATGAATCAAACACACGTTCGCCCACTGGCGGCCGTGGCCGGTGGGGATAGGGCTGGCCAGGTGGCCGCGCTGCGGGCCCGCCTGCAGGCCATGGAGGCTGCGTCGGAGTCTCCGGCCGCCCCCGTGGCACCCGAGGATGTGGAGGTGGAGGGGGTGGATACCCCGCCGCAGCTGGCCAAACTTCTACCCTTTGGGGGTTTGCGGCGTCGGCAGGCCGTGCGCTGCACGGATTGTCCGGCCTTGGTCGTGGAGCTGATCTCCTATGTTAGTGCCCGGGGTGGATATGTGGCGGTGGTGGGTTGGCCGGAACTGTCATTCGCACAGGTGGTCGAGGATGGCGATATGGACAAAGTGATTGCCATCCCCGATCCAGGACCGCAGCCATGGGCAGTGACGGGGGTCCTCGTGGAGGGGCTAGATCTAGTTATCCATTACGCCCCAGCGGTCTCCCTTAGCCCGGCCAGCGCGCGTCCGGTGCTGGCCAAGCTGCGCGGTGCTAAGGCCGCACTGGTCACCGTGGGTGGAGGCTTGCCGGGAACGCATACCCATATCTCGGCGGAGGTGACCACGTATCGCGGATTGGGTAGGGGTACGGGCCGCATCAACGGCCTTGATATCTCCGTGCGCGTAAGTGCAAAGGAGGCCCGGCCTGCGCAAGGGGTAATAAGCTGCGGCAAGCGCAGGCGCTTGGAGGCGGTATGAGGATAGCGGCGCTGTGGTTTCCGGACTGGCCCATCCAGGCTGCGCGCATGGACGCGGATTTTAAAGGCCCAGCCATCGTGGAGAAAAGCAACGCGGTCTTAGCCTGTGATGCTGCGGCACGCAGGGTGGGTATTAGGCGGGGGATGCGGGTGCGCCAGGCCCAGGCCATCTGCCCCGAGGTTTCCATCGTGGGGTCTCAGCCGGACCGCGAGGGGGCGCTTTTTGCCGAGCTCACCGCCGGCCTAGACGCGGTGGCCTCCTCTGTCGAGGTGATAAGGCCGGGCCTAGTCATCGTGGATGCGGCTGCGGCGGGACGCTTTCACGGCGGCGAGGATGCCGCAGTGGAAATGTTGGTGGATGCCGTGTCGCGGCGTGGTCTTGATGCCACCGTTGGGGTGGCAGGGGAGATTGCCACCGCACTGATCGCCGCGCGAGACGGACAGCTGGGCGCTGTCATCCCGGAGGGAGGTTCGCGGGAGTTTTTAGAGCCGCAGCCCATAGGGGTCCTCGCGGCGGAGGTGGCGCTGGACTGTGCAGGAGAACTGGTTGAACAGCTCCGACGTCTGGGCCTCAAGACTTTGGGGGACCTGGCATGCCTGCCGCTGCGCCAAGTCAGTTCGCGCTTTGGGGAGGCGGGGAGGCGTTGCCATGCCATAGCGAGCGCGGCACCAGACAGGAGGGTGGCCCCCGAGCCCGCGCGCGCGGAGCTGGCGGTGAAGACGGTGCTGGAGGAACCCATCGAGCGAGTTGATGCCGCAGCTTTCGCCGCGCGGGAGCTAGCAGCGCGCCTGCACGCGCGGTTGCGGGAGGGCGGATGGGCCTGCCTGCGCCTGCGGGTAATGGCAGAGCTGGCCAACGAGCAGGTTCTAGAACGGGTCTGGCGCACGCGATCTGCCCTGAGTGAAGAGGCCACGGCGGATCGCGTGCGCTGGCAGCTCGATGGGTGGCTGACCTCCGCGCGCGCTCAGGGCAAGGACGGCGCCGGCATCGTGTCCCTCATCCTCGAGCCCATCGAAGTGGCTCACCCGGACGGGGAGGGCCTGTGGGGAAGCGGTTCCTCGGAAGAAGATGCCAAGCGTGTGATCTCGCGGGTGCAGGCGCAGCTTGGCATCGATCGGGTGCTCCAGCCGTGGGACAGCGGAGGTCGCGGGGTGGCTGAGCGCGTCGAGTTTATTCCCTATGGCGAAAAGCGCGATCCGGCCCCCGAGGGCAGTTGGCCGGGGCGCATTCCCGCACCCTTGCCTGCGCGGCTAGCCGGGGCACATCCTGCCGCGCGCATCCGTCTTATAGATGCCAGTGCCGCGGAAGTCTATGTCACCGCGGAGACCTTGTTGAGCAGCACCCCTCACGCGCTGGGCTGGGGGCAACACCGCTACGCGGTCATCGGCTGGGCAGGGCCATGGCCGGTGGATATTGGTTGGTGGAAAGGCCAAGAGCAGCGGCTTGCCCGTCTGCAGGTGCTCGGGCAGGGACAAGGGGAACAGCGCCAGCGGGCCTGGCTCCTGCTCTGGCGGGGAGGAAAGTGGCGCGTCGAGGCGAGCTACGCCTAGCCGGCCTGCAAGACGTCGATGACGAGGCGGGTGGGATTTTGTAGAGTCTGCACGGAATACGCGTGGCGTTCCTTCATCCCGATAATAAACTGGCAGCGGCCTTCGAAGGTCCCGGTGTTGACAACTTCGGTGACGAAACCGCCAGCGCCGTGGGTGGTGCCGATATTAGGATCGTCGATGTTGAGCTCGAAGGGATAGACCACTCCGTCGATATTGACGTTGAGGGCGGTATTGCCTGTGTAGGCCACGGGCTTGCCTGAGCCCTGCTGGGTGGGGGTGTCACTGTAATCAATGAACCAACCCGGCTCGCCATCTCCGGTGAACTCGAAGACGATGCGCTCAAAACCCTGGTGTTTTCCCACCCGCACGTCCGTGACAACGAGCTGGCTGGGAGCCTGGGGCCGCAGTGTTTTCATCTCGCTATTGGCGTTGCCTAAGGGCGAGATGCCCGCGCTGGGGGTCTCAGCAGGGGCGGTGGCCTCGACGCTGTCCACCGTCGCGGCGACGGTGGACGGCGCTGCCGAGGTGCTGCTTGCATCAGGGCTGCGGCCGCAGGCGCCTAGTGTCACGGAGCAGATCACGAGGACTCCGCAACACACTTTATGAGACATCAACATGCTTTCAGGCTAAAGGGCTTTGCGGACAACCGCAAAGGCGCACCACCGGCGTGGAGTTTCCTCGGCGTGGGGAGCGCTAAAGTATCTGGTATGACTGCGCGCACTTGTTCTGACATTTTGGTCGAGCCACTGCCGGGTACGGCCAAGCAGGAGAAGGTTTATGTCCTTTTTGAATGGCCGGGCGGATGGTCGCGTGATGTACTCGATGGGGATACCTTTGGGCCCGAGCTCACACGCCTGCTCAAGGAAAAGCTGGCCGGGCACGCCGGGCTGCAACTCATCCGGCGCCCCGGCCGCAAGGGGCACCAAGTAGGCAACATGCACCGCTGCTACCTCGTGTGGGCCCAATCGGCGCGCATGGAGATGCTCCTGCTTACTGGTCCGGAGAAGATCGTGGAGCTCGATCTCACAGGACCAGGCCGCAACGGCGGAGGCAGCATCGACTCCCCGCTGGTGCTCGTGTGCACGCACGGCCGCCGCGACGTGTGCTGCGCGGTCAAAGGGAGGCCACTAGCCGCGGGGCTGGTGGAGGACTTCCCCGAGCTGATCTGGGAGTCCTCGCACACCAAGGGCCACCGTTTCGCACCCTCTGTGCTCTTGATGCCGTGGGGATACTCCTTTGGCCGGCTCAATCTCGAGGTGGGACGTGCGATGGTGCGCGCCGCCGCCACAGGTGAGTACTTCTATCCCTCCAACCGCGGGCGAGGCATCTATGATGCGCGAGGGCAGGTAGCGGAGCTGGCCATCGCTCGCCGCCTTATCGAGGCCGGTGAGAAGGTGCACTATGGGGATCTGAGCGCCCTCGACAAGCATGTGGTGCATGTTGACGGGCGCGAGTGGGACGTTGATATGGAGCAGAAAGAGGTCTCCGGCATCGTCTCCTCCTGTGGGGACGAGCCGAAGACCTCGCGGGTGTGGGTCGCGGTTTAGCGGCGCATGATCTTGGCCGAGAGCCAGTTGCCAAAGAACTGGGCGGCCTGGACCAAGACAATGATGATGAGCGTGGCCACCACGGTGACCTGCCACTCGAAGGCGCGGTAGCCGTAGACAATGGCGAAGTCACCCAAGCCGCCGCCGCCGACGTAGCCGGCCATCGCCGACATATCCACGACACCGATAAACAGGAAGGTGTAGCCCAGCACCAGCGGGCCCAAGGCCTCGGGGACGATCACCGAGGTGATGATCTTCCACGGGCTCGCCCCCATGGCGCGCGCCGCCTCGATAACGCCCGGATCGATGGAGACTAGGTTCTGCTCGACGATACGCGCCACCGCGAAGGTCGCAGCGATGACCATGACAAAGGTGGCAGGGCCGCGGCCGATGGACCCACCCATCACCGCGACGGTCAGCGGCTGCACAAAGGCGAGCAAGATGATAAACGGGATCGGGCGAACGAAGTTCACAGCCACGTTGATCAAGAGGTAAATGAGCTTGTTTTGCAGAATCCCGCCAGGGCGGGTGGTGTAGAGCAAGATGCCGAGGAAGAGCCCGAGCAGGCCCGCGACCACCATGGTGACGCTGACCATGATGAGGGTGTCCTTGACAGCCTCGAGGAGGGTATCGCCGAGGCGGTCCCAGTTTGCTTCCGCCAGGTAGGTGACGTTCATCGTTGAATCTCCTCGATGTCGGTGGTGCGCTGGAGGGTTGCGTAGAACTCTTCGATGGCCGCCTGTGAGCCGCTAAGGCGCACGGTGACCTTGCCAAAGGAGTGCTGCTGCAAGGTGGTAATGCCACCGTGCACGATTGAGATGGATACCCCGGCTGCCTCGAGGCGCGAAGTGGCGGCGAAGAAGCCGGAGTTCTCGGTGAGATTGACGGTAAATAGGCGCCCCTCGTGCGCAAGGAGATCATCTGCCTCAATGACGTCGGGGGTATTGCGCAGCGAGGTGGCGACGAACTTCTCCGCCACTGCGGTCTGGGGATGGGAAAAGACCTCGTAGACACTGCCGTGCTCGACCACGCGGCCATCCTCCATCACGGCCACGTGATCGGCGATGGAACGGACCACCTCCATCTCGTGGGTGATCACCACGATGGTGATGCCGAGTTCCTTGTTGACGCGCCGTAGCAGGTTGAGCACCTCGTAGGTCGTCGTCGGATCGAGAGCGGAGGTGGCCTCATCCGCCAAGAGCAAAGAAGGGTTGACCGCCAGCGCACGAGCGATGCCGACGCGCTGCTTCTGTCCTCCGGAGAGCTGCTCCGGATAGTTAGAGCCCTTATCTCCTAGGCCGACGAACTCTAAGAGCTCCGCCACACGCTTCTTGCGCAAGGCCTTGGGCACCCCGGCCAGCTGCAGGGGGTATTCGATGTTGCCCGCCGCGGTGCGAGAGTGAAAGAGGTTGAACTGCTGGAAGATCATGCCAATGTTGCGGCGGGTGCCGCGCAGCTTGGACTCGGGCAGGCCCACGATATTCTGCCCGTCGAGCAGCAGCTGCCCGGAGGTAGGGGTATCGAGCCCGTTGATCATGCGGACCAGGGTGGATTTGCCGGCGCCAGAGTAACCGATGATGCCGGTGATATCGCCGGATTCGACGGTTAAAGTGACATCGTCAAGCGCTTTGGTTTCGGTCTTTTTGTTCTTGAAGACCTTGGTAATGTTGCGGAACTCAACCCGCGTACCTTTGTTGTGCGTCACGTGAGGTCTTTCCTTGCTAAGTGATGAGGCGGTGTAAGTGATGACTAGCCGCCCTAATAATCTAACCCCGCCGGGGAAAATGCGCCGGCGGGGTAGAGAGGTTTACTTGGATGCTTCTTCCTCGAGGCGGTCCAGGATTTGCTGGAGTTCCGCCTGGGGCTTGTCGACGAAGATGGTGGTTCCACCAGTGGTCTTCTGCACGGCTGCCTTTACCTCATCGGAAAGATAGAGCTCGGCTAGGCGCTTGACCTTGGGGTTGTCCTTGTCCTTTTCCTGCACCGCCCACACATTGATGTAGGGCTCGAACATGACCTCCGGGTTGGCGCCGGGGGAATCAGGCTCGTCGTACAAAATGGCCTGGGAGGGATCGATATTGGCGCGCTCAAAGAAGGAGTTCGTGATGACCGCGGGCTTGCCTTCGCCATAGGCGGAGGGGGTCTGAGCGGCGTCGACAGGCGTGACCGAGACCTTGGAGGCTCCCTCGTCGATATCGGCCGGGGTGGGGGTCAAAAGGTCATCCTCTTTGAGCTTGAGCAGTCCTTGCGAGGCCAAGAGGTTAAGGGAGCGTGCCTGGTTGGTCGGGTCATTGGGAATGGCGACCTGTTGGCCTTCGATGCCGTCGAGGGAATCGTGGTCCTTCCAAAACAGCGGCATGGGGTAGATCTGGGTGGAAGCCACAGGCACTAGGTTGGTGCCGTTGCCCACGTTGTATTCCGATAAGAACTTCAGGTGCTGGAACTTATTGGTATCCGTATCGCCCTCAGCGAGGGACTGATTCGGCGTGGCATAGTCCGTGAAGTTGCGCATCTCTATCTCGATGCCCTCCTTCTTTGCGAGATCTTCCAAGACCTGCCACTCGGGCAGCTCGGCATCGGTGGTACCGATGACGATGGGGCGATCCTCGCCCGCGGTCTCGTTAGTGGAAGAAGCAGAAGAGCAGGCGCTGAGGCTGCCGGCGGCCACAACCGCGGCTACAACTGCGGCCACGGGGGAGATGATTCGGCGGAGGTACATCGTTTCCTTAAAGGTCGGTGGGGGTGGAGGCTAGCTTTGTTCTTGGACGCGCTCGAGGATGGTCTGCAGTTCCTCAGGGGTGCGCTCGACGGGCACGGAGGTTCCCTTGGAATCCTCGGCCACGGCGTCCTGCACGGGCTGGGTGTGCCAGACCTCGGCGAGCTTCTTAAGATCCTCACGGTCGGCGTCTGCGGCGCGGACGACGAAGGCGTTGATGTAGGGCTCTGCTTCCTTGGAGTTCGGATCATCTTGGAAGATGGAGGTCGTGGGATCGATGCCGGCGCGATCCAGGAAAGAGTTGTTGATGACGGCGGGCTTGCCCTCGCCATAAGCAGCGGGGGTCTGGGCCGCGTCGACCGGGGTGACCTTGACCTTGGAGGCAGCCTCGTCAATATCGGGCAGGCCTGGGGTGATGAGACCTTCTTCCTTGAGGGTGACCAGTCCGGCCTGCACGAGGACGTTGATGGCGCGGCCCTGGTTGGTGGCGTCGTTGGGGATGGCTATTTCTTGGCCTTCGATGCCGTCGAGGGAGTCGTGGTCCTTCCAGAAGAGGGCGAGCGGGACGATCTCGGTGGCGACGATGGGCACGAGGTCGGTGCCGTTGCCCTTGTTGTACTTGGCCAAGAACTTCAGGTGCTGGAAGTTATTGGTATCGATCTCCCCTTGGTCAAGCGCCTGGTTGGGGGTGTTGTAATCGGAGAAGTTTTGGATCTTGATATCGAAACCCTCCTTCTTAGCCTCGTCTTCGAAGGCCGCCCAGGCCTTCTTGGAGGCGTCGGTGGTGCCGATAGTGATGGGGCCATTGCTGGCGCTGTCCCCGGAAGAATCAGAGGAGCAGGCGGCGAGGCCGGTGGCGGCGATGACGCTGACAGAGGCGGCGGCAAGGATGCGACGAAGACACATGGTGGTGATAATCCAATCTTTAACTTGCGGGTGTTACTTGAGGGCTTTAATTACGAGAAACTGCGGAAGAAGATTCCTTCTCGGCGAATGAAAAGAAACCTACCAAACATTGAACCGCTTTGTCTATATGGGCGCGGCGTGTCTTGATGGTTGTATAGAACTTAAGTTCGATATTAGGATACGTGCCATGAGGTTTAACGGAGGAAGGGCCCTGTCGTGGTCGCGTATCGAGCGCATCCTTTCCGGGCGTGAGGAGCCGACGCCGGTTCCGGTGAATCACCTGCTGCGGGGGGATGTGCCCTCGCCCCAGTGGCGGGTTAAGGTGCCTTTTGCCGAGCTGCATGCCGTGTCCTCCTATAGTTTCTTGCACGGAGCCTCCGAGCCGGAGGCTATGGTGGCGCGGGCTGTGGAGCTGGGACTATCCGGGCTGGCTGTCGTGGACAGGGATGGTTTTTATGGGCTGATGAAGTTCGTGGAAGCTGCAGCAAGGGCTGGCCTTCCGGTGGTCTACGGGGCCGAGCTATCACTAGATCCGGCTCCTTTGACGGTGCTGGCGCGCAGCCCGGAGGGCTATCGCCGTCTCTCGCGGCTCATCTCGCAGGCGCGTATGGACGCCGGCCAGAAAGGCGAGGTGCGCTATCCGCCCCTAGGGGAGATCGCCGCGCGTCTGCAGGATCATTGTATCTTCCTTGTGGGCTGGGAATGGTTGGATAAAATCGATCATCTTATCGAACGAATAAAAATAGACAGCATAGTACTTGAGTACGTGTACGCCATGCTTCCGGAGGACGCGGATCATCACGCCGCGCTCGATCGCATCAACAATATGCGGGCCATTGCCACCGCCCGCCCCGCCGCGGCGACGCGGGAGGACGCCCGCCTCGCCGCCGCCAAACAAGCCCTTGCCCGCCGCCGCTGCCTCGAGGAGGAACAGCCCGATGCGCATCCGATGGGCGCGGGATGGTTGCGCTCAGGAGAACAGATGCACCGTATCTTTGCGCACCGCCCCGCACTGGTGGAGGAGACCGTCGCGGTTCTTGGCCAGTGCTCTTTTGATTGGGATGCGCTCGCGCCCAACCTGCCCAACTTCCGCGTCCCGGAAGGGCACACGGAGATGACCTGGCTAGAGCGCTTGGTCTGGGAGCGCGCGCAGGAGCGCTATGCCTCACGCCCGGGCGAGATTAAGGAGAAAGCGTGGGCGCAGATTAGCCACGAGCTAAAGGTGATAGAGCAGCTGGACTTTCCCGGATACTTCCTCATCGTGTGTGACCTGGTGGATTTTTGCAAAAGCACCAATATTTTATGCCAGGGCAGGGGCTCTGCGGCCAACTCGGTGGTCTGCTTTTGCCTCGGCATCACCAACGCCGAGCCCATCTCCGCGCAGTTGCTCTTCGAGCGTTTTCTCTCCCCGGAGCGCGAGGGCCCGCCTGATATCGACATCGACATCGAATCGGGGCGGCGCGAGGAGGTTATCCAGTACGTCTATCGCCAATACGGAAGGGACCGAGCAGCGCAGGTGGCCAACGTCATCAGCTATCGCCGCAAGGGGGCCACGCGGGACGCAGCCAGGGCCTTGGGATACCCGCAAGGCGCCGCAGATTCCTGGGCGAAGGGAATCTCACAGCCGCCGGAGCGCGTGGAGCAGCTGGCGCAGAAGTTTCTGGGACAGCCGCGGCACCTGGGTATCCATTCCGGGGGCATGGTCCTGTGCGATCGCCCCATCGCCGACGTGGTTCCGGTCGAGTGGGCGCGCATGGAGGCGCGCTCGGTGCTGCAATGGGACAAGGACGATTGTGCCGCCGCAGGCCTGGTCAAGTTCGATCTGCTGGGCCTGGGGATGCTCGAGGCGCTGCATCACATGGTCGATATCGTGCGGGAGAGCACCGGCCGCACTGTGCGCCTCTGGGAGCTTGATCTCAGCGAAAAGCCGGTCTATGACATGCTCTGTCGCGCCGATGCGGTGGGAGTATTCCAGGTGGAATCGCGCGCGCAGCTCTCCACGCTGCCGCGCCTGCGGCCGCAGTGCTTCTTCGATCTCGTCGTGGAGGTGGCGCTCATCCGCCCCGGGCCCATCCAGGGCGGCTCTGTGCATCCTTACCTGCGGCGGCGCAACGGGCAGGAGGAAATAACCTATGACCACCCGGTCCTGGAAAAGTCTTTGGCGCGCACCCTGGGCATCCCCCTGTTCCAGGAGCAACTGATGCAGGTGGCGGTCGACGCCGCAGGCTTTTCCGGGGCTCAGGCAGATGACCTGCGCCGCGCCATGGGCTCCAAGCGCTCTCCGGCGCGCATGGCGGCGCTGCGCCAGCGCTTCTATACGGGCTTGGAGGCAACCAACGGCATCACCGGCGAGGTGGCGGACAAACTATGGAATAAGGTCGTCGCCTTCGCCGCCTATGGCTTTCCGGAGTCGCACTCGCAGTCTTTTGCCTCGCTGGTCTATTTCTCCGCCTGGTTCAAGTACCACTACCCGGCGCAGTTTTGCGTCGGGCTGCTGCGCGCCCAGCCCATGGGTTTCTATTCGCCGCAGTCCCTCATCCAGGACGCCCGGCGCCACGGAGCCGAGGTTCTTCCCGTCAGCGTTAATGCCTCCGGTGTGCAGTCGGGGATGGAGGATGCGGCCATTCGCCTTGGCCTCATTCTGGTCAAGGGGCTGGGGGAGAAGGCTGCGGCGCGCATTGCGGCGCATGCGCCCTTTAAGGACGTCGCGGATCTCTCGCGCCGGGCGGATCTCGGCGTTGATCACGTCGAGGCACTGGCGGCGGCGGGGGCGCTGGAGTGTCTGGGAATGAGTCGTCGCCAAGCGCTGTGGCAGGCAGGGGTGGCCGCCACCGAGCGCGAGGGGATGCTGCCGGGGTTATCCGCCATCGCCCCGCCCGCCCTGCCCGGGATGTCGGCCTTCGAGCTCATGGCCGCGGATGTGGCGGCGGTGGGCGTTACCCACGACCGCCAGCCCATGGAGTTGCTGCGTGTTGCGCTTGGCGAAGCCGGCATCCTCACCGCCGCCCAACTGCGCCAAGCCCCGGATGGTTCGCGCGTGCGCCTAGCCGGAATCATTACCCACCGCCAGCGCCCGCAGACCGCCTCCGGCCTGACCTTTTTGGGCATGGAGGATGAGACGGGCCTTATCAACGTCATGGTCTCGGTGGGTCTGTGGAACAGGCAGAAGGTCCTCGCGCGCACCTCGCAGGCTCTTATCGTGCGCGGCATCGTCCAGAATGCCACGGGGGCCACGAGCGTGGTCGCCGATAAGCTTGAGCCGCTGGAGATGGGCTCGTGGTTCTCCCGCGGCTCCCGTGACTTCCGCTAAGGATTCCTCTCACAGCCGGTTGCTAGGATTTCCTTATGAGTTCACTTCCCCCCGCAGGTATGCATCCGGTCTCTCCGAAGCTGGTGACCGCGCGCTACATCGTCCACTTGGGCTGGACTACTCTTCTCGTCATCGTCGCAGCGGTGGTGGGCTACCTGTGGACCCCGTGGGCCTATTGGGGGTTGGCGGTCTGTGCCGTGTGGGCGTGTTACCTGCTCTGGCTGATCCCGGCCCAGGTGGGCACGATGGCCTGGCTGGAGGGCGAGGACGAGCTGCTCATCACGCGCGGGAAGCTGTGGCATACCTTCACGGTGGTTCCCTACGGGCGCATCCAATTCGTCGACGTCTCCGCCGGCCCCATCGAGCGCTGGCTGGGGATCAGGCAGGTGCAGCTGCACACGGCCTCCGCAGGCACGGATGCCACCATCAAGGGCCTGCCTGCCGCGACTGCCGACGCCCTGCGCGAACGCTTGGCGGACAAGGCACGCGAGAGGATGAGCGGCCTGTGAGCAAGCATCTTCAGGCGAGCGATGTCGCGCCCGTGGACGATGCGGGTTTCCGGCGCGTGCATCGTCTCACCCCGCTGCTGAGGTTCTGGTCCCTCATCCTGGCGCTCATCGCCATATTAATAGTCAACGTCAACGCAGAGATGCTGAGCAACCTCGTCGCTTTCGCCCGGGGCGAGCATCGCGCCGAGGCGCTTAGGGGTACCGCAATAGCGGCGGTGGCTTTTGTCCTTGTGTGCCTGGCCATCTGGTTTCTTTCCGCTCTGTGGTGGCGTCGTCTGGGATTTCGCCTGGATGAGGAGGAGATTGCGCTGCGCCGCGGGCTCATCTCCACGCAGCTGCGTTCCGCGCGCTATGACCGCACGCAGGCGGTTGATGTCGTCGAATCGGTTATCGCGCGCATCTTCGGTCTGGCCGCGGTGCGCGTGGAGACGGCCGGCGGCGCAAACTCGGTCATCGAGATCGCCTACCTGAAGAAGGCGGAGGCCGAAAAGCTGCGCGCGGAAATCCTGGGCCAGGTCCGGCGCGAGGGTAGGGAGGTTGCGCCGGAGCGAGCTGTAGTTGTTGAACCCACCGTCGCGCCAGAAGGGCTAAGCGTCATCCCCGAGATCCCTATCCGGCGCTCGCTGGTGGCCGCAGCACTCCACCCGGGCACGGTGCTGGCGGTGGTGTCGGTGGCGGCGACGGTTCTTGCGCCCATACCCAATTCCGCGGCCCTGCCCGTCGTGGTGGGATTTCTGCCCAAGGTGTGGGAGCTTATCGATTCCTCCTGGCGCTACTGCGCTTTCCTCGACCGCGACGCCCACGGCAACCAGGTGCTCAACATCTCCTATGGGCTGGCAGACAGGCGGCGCCAGTCCATTCGCTTTGAGCGGATTCACGGGGTGCGGGTGGCCCAGCCGTGGATGTGGCGGCTTTTCGGCTGGTACCAGGTGCAGGTCTCCATCGCGGGTTATGGGGCCACCGCAGGAAAGGGCTCGGGATCAACGCGAATCCTGCCCGTGGGATCGCGCGAGCACGCCCTTGCCCTCTTCGAGTTGGTCGGGCCACTAGATGCCGCAGAAATCACGGAGTATGCGTTGCCGGAGGGCGCCACGCGGCCCACCTTTAACTCCCCGCGGCGAGCGTGGTGGGCCTCCCCGGTGGATCGCGCGCAGCAGGCAGTGACCCTGCTGGGGGATGCCACCGTGACCCACGCCGGGCGCCTCACGCGCCGGGTGATGGCGATAGAGAACTCGCACATCCAGGAGCTGACCTATCAGGCCGGCCCCGTTGATCAGCTATGCAACCTGGCCTCCGTGCGCCTCGAGCTGGTGGGAGGGCCGGTGCGGATGCGGGGCAGCAACCTTGCCCCAGATGATGCCGCAGAGCTGATCGGCCGGCTGCGCGCCCGCCAACTGCCGGCGCCGGACAAGCCCATGGACTAATCCGCGGCGATATCGTCTCCCCAGCTGGCAATGCGCCGCAGGGACTGGCGGTTCTTTAACTCGGAGCGACCCAGCTTGCGCGAGAGATGCTCGAGGATCTCAATGGCCTCGCCGATGTGCGGGCCCTTGTTGAGCATGACGCACTCCGAGCGCAGGGCGTAGCCTGCATCGGTGATTTCCGCGCGCGAGGGGATGCCCTTCTTGGCCAAGTTCTCGAGGATTTGGGTGCCCATGATGACCGGAATATGCGCGGCCTCGGCCATGCGCATAATAAGACGCGGGACCTCCGCCATGCGCTCGAATCCCAGCTCCACGGCCAGATCTCCGCGGGCAATCATGATGCCGAAGTGGCGGTGCCGCATCCCGGCCAAAAGGACAGCGGCCAAGTGCTCATAGGCTGGCTCGGTCTCAATCTTGAGCACGATGCCGAGGTCGCGGATACGCTCGGCGTTGTCTGGATCGGCCCGGGCGATGTCCTCTAAGGCTTGGAGCGCAAAGTCCACGTCGGCGGGCGTGCGGATGAAAGAAATCGCCGCTATGTCGGCATGATGGGCCACGAAGTCGAAGGCGGCGAGGTCCTCGACGGAAAGGCTCGGCAGCGGGATATGCGTATCGGGCAGGTTTATGCCCTTGTGGGCCGCCAGCTTCGTGCCCTCGAGCCCGGCGCGGGTGACCTCGAGCAGGGCTTGGGTATCGTCTCCCTCGGCGCGCAGAGAACGGACGACGGCGGCGATCGAACCGTCGTCGAAAAGCACGCGGTGGCCCACCCGCAGCACCGCCACGGCCTCCGGGGCGGTGCAGCCCAAGATGGCAGGACCAGCGGAAGGCAGGACGGCGGGCTCCTGGGTGGTGCTTAATATCAGCTCATCGCCGGGGTGGAGCAGGAGCGAGCGCTCTATCGGGGCGATGCCGGTGACACGCGTGCGGAAGCCCTCGTGATTGAGCAGGGTGCGCTCCCCGATGTAGGCGTTGCGCTGGCCTAGGGCAATCACCAGGCCATCCTCAACAACCTCGGAGACGATGAAGCGCCGCCGGGAATTGCGCACATCCACCAAGGTTATCGCGGAGCCAGGGCGCAGCTGCGCGTGCCAGTGCGGATCGACCTCGATGCTCACGCCGGGGCGGCCGGGGCCTAAGGGAGGCGGCGCGACCGGGTGGCCGGCAGGGGAGAGGTAGAGCTTGGCCGGGGTGATGATCTCGCCCCACTTCTGTCTGGTCACCCGCGCGCGGGCGACGGCCGGCCCGGGCGGGAAATCGCCGGTGCGCACCTTTGGTCCGGCCAGGTCCATCGACACCAGGATTTCACGCCCCACTTGCGCTGCAGCCGCGTGGACGTTCTCTATCATTTGGGCCCATACCTCGGGCCCGTCATGCGCGCAGTTGATGCGGGCTATCTCCATGCCGGCTTGGGCGAAACCGAGCACCAGCGCCGGATCCTGGGCGGCTTCCGCGGGCAGGGTCACCATGATGCGCGAGTGCGTGTCTTCGGCCGTTGGCCCCAGAAGCTCGGTGGAATGCGCATCGAGGATGTCATCCGCCGTGGCGAAGGCCGAGGCAATCGGTTCAAGGGGATAGGTTAGCGCTGTGCCTTCGAAGGCGTCGAGCACGTTGCGCGCCGCATGCAGCCGGGCGAGCACGGCGGGTTCCACGTTTGACAGCCGGGTAATTCCCAGCGCGGAGAGCCCCGTTTGCAGCTTGGCGACGTCTCGTTGGCGCAGTAGCGCATAATGCAACAGGTTGCGCGCGCCAGTGCGATGGGTGGGGTGTACCGCCTCGATGAGTGGGGCGTGGGCGGAATCGGAGGCTTCGAGCTCAGAGATGAGCTCATTTATCCAGGGGGTAAGTTGGCGGGAGAGTTCGGGCACGGCGGCTTCAGGCTCCTTCTTCAGGATTACGCAGTTTGGAAACAAGTGTGCCCGAGTGTGCGCCTGTCCGCAGCGCGAAGCCTAGACCCCGCCCGCGAAGCCGAGCTGGCGCCAGGCCTCAAAGACTGCGGTGGAGGCGCAGTTGGAGAGGTTCATCGAGCGCCGCGCCGGGACCATGGGGATGCGTACCTCGTCGGTGACGCGCGGGTGCTTGCGGTGCTCGGCGGGCAGGCCGGTGGGCTCGGTGCCGAAGAGCAGCACGTCGCCCTCGCGGTAGTCTACGTCGGTGAACCAGCGCGCGGCCTGTGTAGTAAAGGCGAAGACGCGGCTGCCGGGCAGGGCCTGCATGCAGGAGTCGAAGTCGGGGTGAATCTGCACGTCAGCAAGGTCGTGGTAGTCCAGCCCAGCACGCTTGAGGTGCTTGTCGGAGAAGTCGAAGCCCAGAGGTTCGATGAGGTGGAGCGTTGCTCCCGTGACCGCGGCGGTGCGGATGGCGTTGCCGGTATTGGTGGGGATCACGGGATTATCGAAGACGATGTGCAGCTGGCTCATAGTGCTCAGTCTAGGATGGTGGGCATGACCGCTACCAAACTAGATGGCAAACTGTACCGAGATGAGATTTTTGAGGACCTGGCCACCCGGGTCGCCGCGCTGAAAGAAAAGGGCATTGTTCCCGGCCTAGCCACCGTTTTGGTCGGTGATGACCCCGGTTCCCACTCTTATGTCAAGATGAAGCACCGCGATTGTGAGCAGCTAGGAATCAACTCCATTCGCCGCGACTTGCCCGCTGATGTCACGCAGGAAGAGCTTGAAAGAGTCATCGCGGAGCTCAATGAGGATCCCGCGTGCACCGGCTACATCGTGCAGCTGCCGCTTCCCGCTCATCTTGATGAAAACCGCGTCCTTGCCCTCATCGACCCGGACAAGGACGCCGATGGTCTCCACCCGGTTAACCTGGGCAAGCTGGTGCTCAATGAGCAGGCCCCGCTGCCGTGTACTCCCAATGGTGCCATTCACCTGCTGCGTCGCTTCGGGGTGGAGCTTGACGGGGCGAAGGTGGTCGTCATCGGGCGCGGAGTCACTGTCGGCCGCCCCATCGGCCTGCTGCTGACTAGGCGCAGCGAGAATTCCACCGTCACCCTCTGCCACACCGGCACGAAGGACTTGGCAGCAGAGACTCTCGCTGCCGATATCATCGTCGCGGCGGCAGGCAAGGCACATATGCTCACCGCCGATATGGTCAAGCCCGGTGCCGCCGTCCTCGACGTCGGAGTATCGCGCGTCGACGGCAAGCTGGCTGGGGATGTCGCGCCCGACGTATGGGAGAAAGCAGGGTTCATCTCCCCTAACCCCGGCGGGGTAGGGCCGCTGACTCGCGCCTTCTTGGTGAGCAATATCGTCGAGCGCGCGGAGGCGCAGGCCTAATGAGCCAGGCGCTCTCGCTGGATAACCCGCACGATCGAGGCCTCGCCCCCTCCCGGCTGCCAGGCGCCGTGCAGTGGGCGATGATCGGGCTGTTCATCGCGGGGGTCGCCGTCTCCGGCGTTTTTGCTTTTTCTGAGCACTGGCGCCGAGCCACCGTGGTGTTGGGGGCATCGCTCCTGTGGCTTTCCCTCGTACGCTTGAGCTGCGATTCACAGCGCGTGGGTGTGCTGGCGGTACGCTCGCGGCGTTTTGACGCCTTCTTCACCGCAGTCCTCGGGGCGGCGATGACCTTCCTGGCCGCCTCGGTCGACGCACTCGGCAGCTAGCTACTTACCTGGGCTCTGCGCGAGGTGAAGGAAGTTTCGCAGGATGCGGTCCATCTGGCGCGCCTCTGCGAGGAAGGCGTCGTGGCCCACGGGGGAGACCACCTTCGCCATCGCCAGCAGGTTGCCGAGGTTGCGCGAGAGGTGTTCTTGCTGGTGATAAGGGTAGAGGATGTCTGTGTCTACCCCCACAACCATGGTGGGTACGTGCGAGGACCCTAGTGCCTTATTAAGCCCGCCTCGGCCACGCCCGATGTCGTGGCGGTTGAGCGCCTCGGTAAGGACCACATAAGAGCCGGCGTCGAACCTTTGGGCCAACTTTGCGCCCTGATAGTCCAGGTAGGAGTTGACGGCGAAACGCTGCTGGGGGCTGCGGAAAGCCCCGAGCGGGTTTTCTCCCTCTTGGGCTTGGGAGCCAAAGCGCTCATCAATTTCTTGTTCCCCGCGGTAGGTCAGGTGGGCTATGCGCCTGGCTGCCGCTAACCCCTCCAGCGGGGCTGCATCCGTGGCGTAATAGTCCCCTCCCTGCCAGAAGGGGTCTCTTTCGATGGCTGAAATCTGCGCCGACTGGATGCCTATCTGCCAGCCCGAGGCACGGGCGGAAACGGCGATGGCGCAGGCCGCGTCGAGGAAGTCTGGGTGCATGAGGCTCCACTCCAAGGTGCGAGCCCCGCCCATTGAACCGCCGATGATGGCATGCACATGCTCGATGCCTAAAGCCCGCAGGGCTGCGCGCTCCGCCTCGACGAGGTCGCGGATGGACAGCGCGGGAAAGCGCGAGCCCCATACGCCGCTGCTCGGGTGCGGGGAGGAAGGTCCCGTGGAGCCGCGGCACCCGCCCAAGGCATTGGTGGCGATGATGCACCAGCGGTCGGTGTCCAGCGCCCGGCCTGGGCCGATGAGCTCCGCCCACCAGTCCGGGACATTCGAATCACCCGTCAACGCATGCTCGACCACGATGACATTGTTGCTGCCCCTGCCTTCTCCGGCGAAGGCACCGAAGCGCTGATAAGCAATCTCTGCGCCAGGGATGGCCGCGCCCGCCTCGGTATGGAAAGTACCGATGGACACCTTTTCAAGCGTTCCCTCGGCAGCGAGTGCGGGCGAGTGTTGATTCACAGTGGGTGTTTCTTTCGTGGACGACGTCGGTACCTAGATGGCAGCGAAACCTGCCTCAAGATCAGCAATAATATCGCGGATGTCCTCGATGCCGACCGACAGGCGGATAGTAGATTGCTTGATTCCAGCCACGCGCAGACCTTCCTCATCCGATTGGGAGTGGGTGGTGGTGGCCGGGTGCACCACGAGCGAGCGCGTATCGCCGATGTTGGCGAGGTTGGAGTGCAGGCGCAGGGCGTCGATAAACGCCCAGGCCTCGTCCTTGCCGCCGACGATATCGAAGGAGAGCACCGAGCCCGTGTAGGCGTAGCCCAGCTCCTCCTTGAGAGCCTTGTACGGCGAAGAGTCCAAGCCGGCGTAGTGCACCGCCGCCACCTTGGGGTGGCCATCGAGGTACTCGGCGACCTGCTGGGCGTTGGCATTGTGCTTTTCGACGCGCAGCTGCAGCGTCTCAATCCCCTGCAGCGTCAGCCAGGCATTAAACGGGGACATTGCCGCACCGGTATCGCGCAGTATACCCACACGGGCTTTCGTGGCAAAGGGAGGGATGTCCAGCTCGGCGAAGGTCAGCCCGTGATAAGAAGCCTCCGGGGTGACGAAGTAGGGAAAGACCGGGCTGCCATTTCGCTCGACGGTCCAGTCAAAGGATCCGCCGTCCACGATGGCGCCTCCGATGACGGAGCCGCTTCCTGAGTAGAACTTCGTGGTAGACAAGACGACGATGTCGGCGCCGAGCTCGAGCGGGCGGGCCAGAGCGGCGGTGGCGATCGTGTTATCGACGATGAGAGGCACCTGATTATCGTGTGCGACCTGCGCTATGGCAGGGATGTTGAGGATATCGGCGGCTGGGTTGCCAAACGTCTCGCCGTAGAAGGCCTTGGTGTTGTCTTGCACCGCTGCGGCCCAGGAGCCGGGATCATCCGGATCGTCGACGAGTGTGACATCGATGCCCAGGCGCTGCAGGGTCACCGTGAAGAGGTTAGCGGTGCCGCCGTAGAGACGAGGGGAGGTGACGATGTGGTCCCCGGCGGAAGCCAGGGTGAGGATCGCTGCGGTCTCAGCGGCTTGGCCGGAGGCGAAGGCCACGGCTGCGGCCCCGCCCTCTAGGGCGGCAAGGCGGGTTTCTAGCGCCTCAGTCGTGGGGTTGGTAATGCGGGTATAAATCGGACCGGCATTTGCGAGACCGAAGCGATCGGCTGCGTGTTGCGCGGAGTCGAAGACGTAGGAGGTGGTCTGGTAGATGGGCACGTTGCGGGCGTTGATCGTCCCGTCGAGGTTCTGCCCGGCGTGAACCGCGCGGGTGGCGAAGGACCACTTCGCGGAAGAAGAATTATCGTATTTCGTAGTCATGAGACCCCAGGCTAGACCAAGCTGTATGCCGTGTCTATTCTCGCAGGGAAAACCACAGGGAAGGTGATGAATGTAAATAGACAAAGCGTTATGGCTGGGTGCTGTTGCTGGCGTGCGCGAGCACTTTCAGCGCGCCGGCTAGCTGTGCATCGTCGAGGTGCCCGAAGCCTATAACCACGCCGTTGGGAGCGGTGTGGCCTCCCCAATAGTCCGCCAAAGCGGTCAAGCCAACCCGGCTACGGGCTGCACGTGCAACGACTTCGGCGGCTGGTCGCTGACACAACAAGACCGCGTGTAGTCCTCCATGGATGGGGAGAAGTTCCACGCCCTCGACGTCGGAGAAGGCGTCGATGACGAGGTTGCGGCGGCTTCGATAAGCGCGGCGCATCTTTCCCGTATGGCGGCGCAGCGCACCGCTGGCCATGAAGGAGGCCAGTGCGGTCTGCGTGATGAGGCTGACCGGCTGCCCAAAGAGCTCGCGCTGCGCGGAAAGGCCGGCCACGAGGCGGGGAGGGCAGACGAGGAAACCGCAGGCAATCCCGGGGGAGAGAACCGAAGAAAAGGTTCCGAGCAGGACCGTGCGTTCCGGGGCCAGCGACGCCAACGCGGGTAAGGGTTGGCCGAGGTAGCGCAGCTCTGAATCGAAATCATCCTCGATGATCCAACTGCTCTGACTGCGGGCCCACTCCACTACCTCGGTGCGCCGCGCCGCCGACAGCGACTCGCCGTAGGGATACTGGTGGCTGGGGGTGAGGACGAGGGCGTCGACTGGCGTGGGGGGAACCGTGACGCCCTCCGAGTCGGTGGGAACCTCGACGAGCGTATGGCCCAAGGCCGACGGGATGCGGCGCAGGCTGGGATAGCCGGGCGACTCGACGCCAATGCGCAACGGGCCTGGTCCCGCTATGTGCCGCAGGAAGAGCGTGAGCCCTTCGCGCGCGCCGGCGGTGACGATAATCCGCTCTGTCTCCACGGCGAGCCCGCGCATGTGGCGCAGGTGGGCCGCTATCTCGCGGCGCAACGCCTCCAGCCCCACGGAGGGGGCAGTGCCTAGCGCATGGGCGGCGGCCTCGCGCCACGCCGCGCGCCACTGCGGTGTGACAATCCCGCGCGAATCGGGAAGTCCCGGTGTTAGCTCAATGAGTGGGGGGCGGGGTGCAGGGGAGGGTGCGGGCGCAGGCGATGGCTGTGCGATGGGCTTGAGGAGGGGATTGATGCGTGTTCGCGAACCCGTCGTGGCCACGAGGTATCCTTCCGCGGTGAGCTGGTCGAAGGCCGTGACCACACTGCCGCGCGAGATGCCCAGCGAGGCTGCGAGCGCGCGCGAGGACTCGATGGTCTCTCCAGGAAGGAGGGCTCCTGCGGCTACCAGCTCGCGAACTGCGGCCGCGATTTGCACAGGCAGCGGGCGCGGATCCTGCGGATCGAGTGTGAGGTTCATGCCTGCCATCCTAAGTGGTCTAATCCAATTGCTGAGAATTGGACCTTGTATTGGACCGCTGTGCGCGCTTGTATAGACGACATGACACGTAAAACTAATAATTCGGGACAGCCCTCCGGGGACGCCACCTTCGCCACCACTCGCGTCAAGCGCGGCCTGGCCGACATGCTCAAGGGCGGCGTCATCATGGACGTCGTCACCGCAGAGCAGGCCAAGATCGCGGAAGACGCTGGTGCGGCCGCGGTTATGGCTTTGGAACGGGTCCCGGCCGATATTCGTGCCCAGGGTGGCGTGGCGCGCATGTCCGATCCGGATCTCATCGAGGGCATCGTCGACGCCGTGTCCATCCCGGTCATGGCCAAGGCCCGCATCGGTCACTTCGTCGAGGCCCAGATCCTCGCGGAACTAGGCGTGGATTTCATCGACGAATCGGAGGTTCTCTCCCCGGCGGACTACACCAACCACATCAACAAGTGGGACTTCGAGGTGCCTTTCGTCTGCGGCGCGACCAACCTGGGCGAGGCCCTGCGGCGTATCACCGAGGGCGCGGCGATGATCCGCTCCAAGGGCGAGGCCGGCACGGGAGACGTCTCCGAGGCCGTCAAGCACCTGCGCACCATTCGGGGCGAGATTGCCCGCCTGCGCAATCTCGATCGCGACGAGCTCTTCGTCGCAGCGAAGGAGCTGCAAGCGCCCTATGACCTCGTGCACGAGGTGGCGGAGACCGGCGCGCTTCCGGTCGTGCTCTTCGTCGCGGGTGGTGTCGCCACGCCAGCCGACGCCGCCCTCGTCCGCCAGATGGGCGCCCAGGGCGTCTTCGTTGGCTCCGGGATTTTCAAGTCCGGCAACCCTGCGGCACGTGCGGCCGCCATCGTCCAGGCCGCCACGCTCTACGATCAGCCCGCACAGCTGGCCCGAGTCTCGCGTCACCTGGGCGAGGCTATGGTAGGCATCAACGTTGCCGACGTGCCCGCCCCGCACCGCCTGGCAGAGCGCGGCTGGTGATTGGCGTACTGGCGCTGCAGGGAGGCGTCGAGGAGCACTGCGACATCCTGTCCTTACTTGGCGCGCAGGTGCGCCGCGTGCGCCTGCCGCAGGATCTGGAGGGCCTCGATGCGATGGTGTTGCCGGGCGGGGAATCGAGCGTCGTCGATAAGCTGGCCCGTGCTTTCGGCCTAGCCCAGCCCCTAGCCGCTGCGATCACTGCGGGGCTGCCCACCTTGGCCACGTGCGCCGGGCTCATCTACTGTGCGAAGCGTCTTGACAATCCGGCCCCAGGCCAGCGCACCCTCGGGGTGCTCGACGTGACAGTGCGGCGTAATGCCTTTGGCAACCAGCGCTTTTCGAGCGAGCGTCTTGTCCGCGTCGACGGCGTTGAGGTTGAGGCGAGCTTCATCCGCGCGCCTATCGTCACTCAGGCCGGCGCCGGAGTCGAGGTCATCGCGCGCAGCGCAGATGCGCAGGGGCGCCCCGTTATCGTTGGCGTGCGCCAGGGCAATATCACCGCGTTGAGCTTCCATCCGGAAGAAAACGGCGAGGCCGGCCTGCATCGCGCGTGGATGGACTCGTTTCGGGGGTAGTGGTGCGCGTCCGGGGTACGGGCGATAGTGACCTGCGCTACTTTTAAGGGCGGACGCAAACACGCGAGCGAAAGGACACACCCCACGTGACGACACCGCCTAATGACCAAGTCCGCGCAGACATTCGCTTTCTCGGCCGAGTACTTGGCCAGGTCATCGCGCAACAGGAGGGCCAGGAGGTCTTCGAGCTGGTGGAATCGACCCGCGTGCTCGCCTTCGAGGTGGCGCGCGGCAACGCCCGCGCCGAGGACCTCGTCGCCATCTTCCGCGACCTAGACATCTCCAAGGTCAATCTAGTTGCCCGCGCCTTCAGCTACTTCGCCCTGCTGAGCAACCTGGCCGAGGACCTCGAGGATGAAGCGGTCCCCGCAGCCGTCTCCCTGCGCACGACCTTTGCCAAGCTGCGCGAATCCTCGATCACCCCGGCGCAGGCGGCGGAGGTCATCCGTGACGCTCAGGTTGCCCCGGTGCTGACGGCCCATCCCACGGAGACGCGGCGTCGGACGGTATTTGATACCCAGACCCGGATCAAACAGCTGCTGCGCCACAGTCACACGGCCGCAGATAATACGGACATCGAACGCGAGCTCTACCTGCGCATGACGCTGTTGTGGCAGACGGCGCTCATTCGCGTTACTCGGCCCACGCTCGAGGACGAGGTCGACGTCGGATTGCGCTATTACAAGCTCTCGCTCCTCGAAGAGATCCCGGCGATCAACCGCGATATTCGGCGGGGAATGCACGAAGTCTTTGGGCTTTCGCTTCCCGAAGCCCCCGTGGTCCGCCCCGGCTCCTGGATCGGCGGAGACCACGACGGCAACCCCTTCGTCACGGCGGAAACCCTAACTTATGCCACGCGCCGCGCGGCGCTGACCGTGCTGCGCTATTACCAGCGTGAGCTGGCGGCCCTCGAGCGTGAACTGAGCTTGTCGGATCGCTATTCTTCCTGCTCGGGCGAGCTTCTAACTCTTGCGGAGGCAAGTGAAAATGACGCGAAGTCCCGCGTGGATGAGCCCTATCGCCGTGCGGTTTTCGGAGTCCGGCACCGTGTCGAGGCCAAGCTCGCAGTCTTGGAGGATAAAGCGCCCGAATCCGAGCCCTACGGCGAACCTGCTCAGCTGCGCTATGACCTCGACATCATCGACCGCTCCTTGCGCCAGCACAACGACGCTGTGATCGCCGACGACCGCCTCGCGCGCCTGCGCTCTGCGCTGTCTACCTTCGGCTTCCACCTCTACACCCTTGACCTGCGGCAGAACTCTGAGTCTTTTGAGAAGGTGCTGAGCGAGCTCTTCCGCCGCGCCGGACGCTGCGAGGACTATGCCGCGCTGGCGGAGGAGGACAAGATTGACATCCTCGTCGCGGAGCTGGCCACGCCGCGGCCACTGCTCTTTCCCGGGGTGGAGGGCCTGAGCGCGGATACGGAGAAGGAGCTAGGCATCTTCCGAGCCGCCGCGCGTGCCGTCGCTGATTTCGGTCCGCAGTCCATCTCCCATTGCATAATTTCTATGACTGGCGCGGTTAGTGATGTCCTCGAGCCGATGATCCTGCTCAAGGAAGTCGGGCTGGACCACCTCGGCATGGTTCCTTTGTTTGAGACCATCGATGATCTTAAGGCAGGCGCTGACATTTTGGAGCAGCTGTGGCAAGTCCCGGCCTACCGTGCGCATTTGCGTTCTTGTGGCGACGTGCAGGAGGTGATGCTGGGGTACTCCGATTCCAACAAAGATGGCGGCTATCTGCAGGCCAACTGGGCGCTTTACGACGCCGAACTTGCCCTCGTCGACGTATGCCAGCGCCACGGCGTCGAACTGCGCCTCGCCCACGGGCGCGGCGGCGCAGTAGGAAGGGGCGGCGGACCGACCTATGATGCCATCCTGGCTCAGCCCCAAGGCGCGGTTAATGGCTCGGTGCGCATCACTGAGCAAGGCGAGGTGATTTCCGCGAAGTACGGCTCCCCGGAGACTGCACGCCGCCACCTCGAAGCCTTTGTCTCCGGGGTGCTTGAAGCCTCGTTGCTCGACACCGAACCCATCGCTGACCCTGAGCGTGCCTATGCCACGATGCGAGAACTATCCACTCTTTCGGGACAGAAGTATCGCGAGCTGCTTGAGGATCCCGGCTTCATCGAGTACTTCACGGAATCGACGCCGCTGCATGAAATCGGAGACCTCAACTTGGGCTCGCGCCCAGCCGCCCGCAAGCAGACGAGCGCAATATCTGACCTACGCGCCATTCCGTGGGTGCTGTCGTGGTCTCAATCCCGGACAAACCTGCCGGGCTGGTTCGGCGTCGGAAGTGCGGTGCGCGAATGGGTGGACGGCGGAAGCGAGCTGGAGCGCTGGGAGGAGCTGCGCGAGCTTTATCTTTCCTGGCCCTTCTTCCGCAGCGTCTTTTCCAACATGGCGCAGGTCATGGCGAAGGCGGAGATGTCTTTGGCTCGCCTTTACGCGGACTTGGTCGAGGATCAGGAGGTAGCCAGGCGCATTTATGGCATCATCGCGGAGGAGTTTGAGCGCACGCGTGAGGTTTATCAGGAGGTCACGGGCAATGCGGACCTCGTGTCTGAAAACCAGCGCCAAGCTCGCTCTTTGCGCAGGCGCTATCCCTACTTGCTTCCCCTTAACGCGGTGCAGCTGGAGCTTTTGCGCCGCTATCGCGCAGGGGATGACTCCTTCCTCGTTTCCAAAACCATCCAGGTTACGATGAATGGCCTTGCTACCGCACTGCGGAGTTCTGGCTAGGCGGCCCAGCTGTGGATAACCGGGGCGGTGCGGGTGAGTTATCCACAGTTCTCCGCCTTGGTGCGGGTTGGGGATTGTCGCGGCGGTGGGCGGTGGCTTAGCGTGGCGGT